>QOAL01000043.1 GCA_003978135.1 Thermodesulfatator sp. | reverse complement strand
TTCCTCAGAATCAGTTGCCAAGGCATTTTTATTTATTTTTTTTCTTTCAACACCAACACTATCTTTTGTTGATTCAGCGAAAATGAGATTTTTGGATTTTTGCATTCAAGACATTTTGATCGCATGAGAGTCTGTCCCGCAAGCATGTGAAGTAGCCCCCCTTTTTTCAACAACTGCTATTGTTCTCTTTCACTGTATGAGGCAACAATAAAATAGCGAGTGGAGCAATGGAGTGAATCTTGGAAGAAATGCTCCAGGCTATGAGGACCTGGGCCATTAGGACAAACATGGAATGCCTCCGGTGAAACGTGTACAAACGCTCATAATATGTTATCATCAAGGAACTGAGATATATCAATTTTTCTGTTCTTTAGGTAAGGTTTGATGAATAAAATTAAACAGATTGTCCGTTAAACAGGGGATATTTTGCTGTAGCTAAGTTAACTTCGAGCTGTCAAAAATAGGAAATCAAAAAATTTTGGCTTTCATCTCTCTTCTCAGACAAAAGTTTTTCTGGGTGATTACCTTTTCCATCCTGGGAATTTCAACTATTCAATACCTGTTTAGCGAATCGGTTCAGCTCCAGGAGATTGACAGAGAGCTATATTATTTCCCTATTTTTGTTGCGGCAATGCGCTACGGCATGAAGGGGGCAATGATAGCCCTGTCAGCCATTTACGTTCTCTATATTCCATTTGTTGTTATGACCTGGTACCTGGCTTCAGGCCACGAAACGGCACGGGTCATAGATCTTTTTTTTTATTTTATATTCGCCTTTGGCGCAGGCTACATGGCGGACCGCGAAAAACGGATCAGGGCTGAACTGGAAAAAAACCGTCTAACCATTTCCCTTGGACGTATAACTTCAGGGATAGTTCACGACCTCAAGAACCCTCTTATCAGCATCACTGGCCTTCTCCAGCGGCTGGCCCAGGGAAAGGGCGATTGCAAAAAATACGTGCCGGTGATGCTTGAAGATGCCCTGAGGATGAAAAGGATTGTCTACGGGGTCTTGGATTTTGCCAGGCCGATCAGTCTTCATAAGGAGGTCTGCAATCTGGCAGACGTGGTAAAAAATGCAGTTAAGCTCTGCGAGACAAAGGCCACTGAGGCAAAAGTCTCGGTAAAGACAGAGCTTGCTGATATAAAGGCCGAAGCCGACTCATATCTTTTGGAAAGGGCCTTGGTTAACGTCATTTCAAATGCCATTGAGGCGTCTTCTGCCGGGAAAGAAGTATTGGTGCGGCTGGCTGCTCAAAATGGCTCTGCCGTGATTTCCGTCAGGGATCACGGCCCGGGCATGGACAGCAAAACCCTGAGCCATTGTTTCGAGCCCTATTTCTCCAAAAAGGCATCTGGAAATGGTCTGGGTCTTCCCATCACCAAGAAAATTGTAGAGGCACACGGAGGGTCAGTTGATATCGAACAACCTCCTACCGGGGGCACTATCTTCAGGATAACGGTTCCTATTTCCTGCTGAAATTAGTGACCGGGTCTGGAATGCAACCATTCCCTCTCAAATTGTTCCAGCAGTATTATCCTGTTCCGTGACAGGTCCTGCATGAGGATCTCGAATTTTTTGAATTCTGTCTCTTCCTGGGCCTGGAACTTGTCCATGCAGTAATCGCAGAAATACCAAGTGCACCTGTAGGATCGCCTGAAACGCGGCAGTATGCAGCCGGTTTCAGAAAGAAACTGGCAGGGTTCCGTGTCCACAGTGGAGCAGTTGAAATTCGGGGGTTTTATGCCCATGGCGTTGAAGACGACTATGTCTTCGTAATCAGGAAAGCCATGGCGGTTTACACAACAGGGATTTTTGCACTTCATGCATACAGGCCCGGTAAAATCGGTAAAAAAGTGTTCAAGTCCCTTATAGGTGGCGCGCATGTGTTTGCCTGCCGAAAAGGCAGCAGAAAGCCCTTCTTCATGGCCTGAGAAAAAATCAGCAATTTCTTCTTGAACGTGAAGATATGCCTCATGGTTGCCAAATATCACCTCAGGAAATTCCACTATCCATTCCTCTCAATTGTTACCGGCCATCTTCATCGTTCAGAGGGGAAAAATCCCTTGGCCTCATATCTGGGATTAAGATGGTAAATTCCAGGAAGCTGTCTGTATTGTTCATCATAATCAAGACCGTAACCTACCAGAAAGCCCTTTTCTACCTCAAATCCCACATAATCCACGTCCACATCTACCTTTCTCCGTTCTTTCTTGTCTATAAGACAGCAGATTTTAACCGAGGCCGTCTGGTGCAGGCTCAACACCTGTTTGAGGTATTTAAGAGTATACCCCGTGTCAACGATATCTTCTACTATTACAACGTGCTTATCCTTGAGTGGGAGTTCTACATCCTTTGTAATTCTTACTTGCCCTGCGGATTCAGTGCCAGATCCGTAACTCTGCAGCCTGATGAAATCAACCTCCAGGGGAAGATCGATTTTTCTGACAAGATCTGCCATGAATATAAAAGCGCCTTTTAATATTCCTATGACAGCCAGTTGCCTGTCCTGATATTCTCTGGTTATCTGTTCCCCGATTTCAGAAACCCGGTTGTTTATATCTTCTTTTGAAATAACCAGTTTAAGTTCATCTACGGTCTTCAAGATCTTTATCTCCTTTCATTCTGCTTGACAGCCAGTTATAAGAGATTAATTTTATACGAATAGTACGAGGGCTATTTTTGCATTTTTTTTAAATCAGTTTATTCTTAAAATTAAGAACAACAAACAGACCAGAGGTAACAGATTATGCCTATATATGAATTTATATGCAACAAATGTAAGAAGAATTTTGAAGATTTCGTGCTTTCTTCCCAGAAGATCAAAGAGGTAAAATGCCCGTCGTGCGGGTCTGATGATATCCAGAAACAGTTTTCAATGTTTTCATGCAGGAGTTCCAGCTCCCTTGGAGGATTCAGCAGCGGTATGTCAAGCCCAGCCACCCCGGGAGGCTGTGGAGGCTCTTCGGGTTTCAGCTGAGCCTGATTCATTCCCCGGGGTCCGGGGAAAACTATATTTAAGTGGCCTCTTTCATTACCTGCCTTGCTCTTATTTGTGTGCTGTGCCGGCAGTTTCAGGCCAGGCACCTGACAGGCAGGTCAAACGTAACCCCCTCACAGGGAAGACGGCAAAATTTTATTGTCGGCCTGCTTGGTGTAACTGCTTGCAGGGTGCTGCAGATGCAGGGCAGGGCGTATGGAGCCGTAGTGCCTGTACGTCGAATGGCCGGCAACGCAGCAGATGTAGTAGCCTGAGGGCAGTGACGGTCAAGCGGGTGATTTTTTAGTAATCATTCATGGTAAAGACAAAGGAGAAATAAATGCTTCATATCGAAGATTTGTGGGTGGATGTCCAGGGCAAGGAAGTGCTCAAGGGCATCAACATGGATATCGGAATAGGGGAAACCCATTGCCTTTTCGGCAAAAACGGCTCGGGAAAGACCACCCTTCTCATGACCATTATGGGGTTTGACGGCTACGAGGTCAAGCATGGGAAGATCATCTTCAAGGGAGAGGACATAACCTATATGCCCCTTAACGAGCGGGCAAAGCTGGGGCTTGGCCTTTCGTTCCAGAGGCCTCCCACCCTCAGGGGGGTGAAGCTTCGTGACATGCTAAACCTGTGCAGTCAAACTCCTGGAGCAGGAGTGGAGCTTGCTATTCAGTACGGATTTGAGATGTTTCTGGACAGGGAAGTTAATCACGGGTTTTCCGGTGGAGAAATCAAAAAATCCGAGCTTCTCCAGCTGATGGCCCAAAATCCTGACCTCACATTGCTGGATGAGCCTGAATCCGGCGTGGATATAGAAAACCTGAATGTCATAGGAGACATGATCAGAAAGCTCCTTGAAAAGGATAAACACAGGAACAGGACAAAATCCGGCCTTATTATCACCCATACAGGTTTTATCTTGAATTATGTGACTGCGGACAAGGGGCACGTGATGCTCAACGGCAAGCTCTGCTGTCAGGGAAACCCCATTGATATTTTTGAAGGAATCCAGAAACATGGTTACGAGGAGTGTGTAAAATGCCAGTTTTAGATAAAAGCCCCAGCACAACAGACGAGGAACTGCTTAAAAGGTTCAAGGCCGCCCCGGAAGAAAAGGCCCCTGAAGACGTGAGTGAGCTGGATAATGAAGAGATCAAGAGGCTCAGGCAGACAGGAATCGATCTCGATGCAGCCGATCGCCTGGGCACTTTCATCCAGACCAACTGCAACGTATCCTCATGTCAATGCGACATTAAGGGAGTGGAAATGCTTCCTGTAACAGAAGCCCTTAAGAAATATGATGGCCTCAAGGATTACTGGTGGAAGATCCTTGACCCTGACAAGGATGTATTCACAAAAGAGGCAGACAGAAATCTTGACAACGGCTATTTTATCAGGGCACGTGCAGGTGAAAAGGTGGTTTATCCCCTGCAGACCTGCCTTTATATAAGAAATAATAATGTGGCGCAAAAAGTCCACAATATCGTGGTTGCAGAGGAAGGCTCAGAGCTTCACATAATTACCGGCTGTACTACCCATCCCCACCTCACCTCAGGGCTCCACATCGGGGTTTCCGAGTTTTACGTCAAGAAGGGCGCAAAACTGGTTTTTACCATGGTCCACAACTGGGCAGAAGATGTTTACGTGCGTCCAAGGACTGCCATCGTGGTGGAAGAGGGCGGCACCTTCCTTTCAAATTACGTGTCACTTAAGGGGGTAAAATCTGTCCAATCCTTTCCAACCTGCACCCTGAAGGGCAGAAATGCCATTGCTCGCTTTAATTCCGTTATTGTGGCACCGGAAGGTTCTGACATTGATACCGGGTCCAGGATTATCCTGGAAGCCCCTGAAACCAGGGCAGAGATCATCTCCAGGACCATTTCCTATGGCGGTCGCGTTGTGGCCAGGGGACATTTGATCGGCAAGGCCAAGGATATAAAGGCCCACCTTGAATGCCAGGGTCTTATGCTTACTGAAAAGGGCATCATCCATGCCATACCGGAGCTTGAGGCACATGTGGCAGACGTGGACATGTCCCACGAGGCAGCAGTAGGCAGGATCGCCAAGGAGGAAATAGAATATCTGATGGCAAGGGGTCTTGAAGAGGAAGAAGCCACCAGCACCATTGTGCGGGGCTTCCTTAACGTGAAGATAGACGGTCTGCCCAAGGAACTGGATGAGGAGCTCCAGAAGGCCGTAGAAGAGTGCCGTCACGGCATGTAGGAGCCCTTCTTGAAGATCGCCCTGGCCCAGATCGATCCTACAATAGGCGCCTTTGACGAAAACATAGAGGTCATGTCCTCTCTTTGCCATAAGGCCATGTCAGAAGGCTGTGATCTCATAGTTTTCCCTGAACTTGCCATTACGGGTTATCCCCCGCGGGATCTTCTTGAAAGAGAAGATTTTGTTCAGGCAGCCCTTGATGCCTTTGACCGCTTTGTTGCCAGGGTCAGGGGCATTGCTGTCCTTTGCGGTACCATTACGAGAAATACCAGTGGGGTCGGTAAGGCACTTTTTAACAGCGCAGTACTTTTCCAGGATGGAAAGGTCCTTCATGTTGTGCACAAGCAGCTTCTTCCTTCCTATGACGTTTTTGATGAAACAAGGTATTTCAGGCCAGGCCCCTCGTCAAAACCCGTTGATTTTCAAGGCGTCAGCCTTGGCATTACCATCTGTGAAGATATCTGGAATGAACCGGAATTCTGTCCCTTCTGCGAGATCTATGACAAAGATCCTGTAGAGGATCTGGCTGAAAAGGGTGCAACCCTTTTCATAAACATTTCCGCATCTCCGTTCTCCCTGGGAAAACCCGGTACCAGGGAAAGGATAATCAGGGGGCTTGCTGAAAAATACAGTGCCCCGTTCCTCTATTGCAATGTCACAGGAGGGCAGGATTGCCTGGTTTTTGACGGAGGCAGTTTCGGGGTTAGACCTGACGGAAGGATATTTGCACAGGCCGTTGATTTCAGCCAGGATCTTATCTGCTGTGAGACCAATGATTTTTCCGGGCCGATGAAGCCTATCTCCTCGTGCCCGGAAGAACAGATTTTCAAGGCCCTTGTCCTTGCCCTTCGAGATTACACAAAAAGATGCGGCATAAAAAGCGTGACTCTTGGACTTAGCGGGGGGATTGACTCGGCCCTGACCGCAGCAATCGCAGTCACGGCGCTTGGAAACCAGAATGTCTTCGGGGTCCTGATGCCCTCTGCCTATACATCAAGGGAAAGCATTGAGGATGCCCGGGCTCTGGCAGATGCCCTGCAGATAAAGACTGTCACCCTGCCCATAACCGATATTTTTTCTTCATATCTTGATACCCTCCAGGATTTGTTTGCAGGTAGGGAAATGGATGTGACCGAGGAAAATATCCAGGCCAGGATAAGGGGAAACCTGCTCATGGCCATTTCCAACAAGTTTGGCCACATGGTCCTGTCTACAGGCAACAAGAGCGAGATTGCAGTTGGCTATTGCACCCTTTACGGCGATATGACCGGAGGCTACGCCCTTATCTCTGATGTACCAAAGACCATGGTTTACAAGGTGGCAGAATTTGTTAACTCCATGAATCCTGTGATTCCCAGGCGGGTATTTACCAAACCCCCTTCGGCTGAACTCAGGCCGGATCAGAAGGACGAGGATGATCTGCCTCCCTACAATGTACTTGATGGTATTCTTGAGCTTTATCTGGAGGAACGGCTGCCTCCAGCCAAGATAGTGGAAAAGGGATTTGCCAGGAAAGATGTGAAAAGGGTGATCTCGCTCATAGAACGAAACGAGTACAAAAGATACCAGGCAGCGCCTGGTCCCAAGGTCACATCCAAGGCGTTTTGCTGCGGCAGGCGCTACCCCATAGCACACAGATTTCGCAGCTATAGCGGAATCTGAGTTCTTTTCCGGCAGGTATTTCTCCTATTTCAGGGGGATCACATCCTGCACAACCGTCCAGCCCCTACGTGAAAACTGTCTCTGTGCATCCGTATCCATCTTGCCAGACAGCCACATCTCCTTTGCCCTTATGCCGGTCAGGTTATGAAGATCCTTGTCGATGTCGGAAAGCTTTGCAGCCACGTGGCGGGTCCAGAAAACATAGTCAAGCGGGAGTTGGAAGACTGCAACATTGGCATCGTTGACCAGGTAGGGAATGCCGCTGGCAAGACCTATTCTACGTGCACGGGCATAGCTGGAATGGTATTTGGCCATCATGCCTGCCATTATCCTGTACATAAGAGCCCTGGTTCCTGTTTCTGCAAGGGCAGCAACTGCAATGAACAGGTCCCTTCCTTGCACTCCCTTCATGGAATAAAGCTCTCCCACCAGTATGGTGGTGGTTTCAGGGTCAAACTTGTAGTTTTCCAGGAAGGCATCGCAGAGATCCTGGGAAACGCCCATTTCCAGCAGTTTTTTCCGGTTAATTTTTTCCAGTTCTGCAGGGGCATTGTCTCTCACCAGTTTTTTCATGCTTTTTGCAGTTGCAGTCAGACCCAGGGCAGTTCCTGCCGGTCCTCCCACTGCCTGCATGGCAACTCTTGGAACAATTCCTCCAGCCACGGCGGCCCTGGATATCTCGCCCAGTTGTTCGACCACAGGGTCATAGTCAGTGTAGGGATTTATCTGGAATTCATAGGCAAATTTTCTCTTGGCAGCATCATAGCCCACAGCTACCTTGAGAACATTGTCCTGGTGAGGATCACTGGAGAAGATGGACCTGGCCACATTGCTCAGGAAATTTCCGGTTCCTACCGCCACCTTTCCCGCAGTTTCAACAGGGGCTTTAAGAACGTCTCCGGCCAGCTTGACAGGCGCCTTGACCCCGCTTACAAGCGCCTCCTTGAATACGCTGGTCTGCTTCATCTGTTCCATTTTTTCAATTGCCTTCAATTCATTGATACGTATCAGCAGGGCAGGGGTGCTCTCAATCCTTGTCATGCCATAACTGGTCTGAATATCGTAGACATTAATAATTCCGTCGTTTTGCACCTTGTCCATGATGACGTAATTACTTCCCCTGCAGAGATTTGCAGGCAGGATATCCCGAATTTTCAAGATGATAGGCGGCTCATGAAAACTAACGGCAGAAAGTGGTTCTGCTGGTATCTTTATTTTTTTGGCAGGCTCGCCAGGCGGAGAACCCGGGGGCGTGTGGTCAGATCGGGTGGTATCTACAAGGCTCGGCACAGGCGGGGAGATATTGCCTGGGTATGCTTTGGAAGTCCAGCAGGTAAATCCGGCCAGCAATAATGCAAACAGACAGACTAACGACAGCCAGGGCCAAGAGAGGTGTTTTGTGTCCATGTATATCTCCTTATGAGCTAATTGCTACAAACAGGGGCGAGACGTTTGTTCCAAGATTCACCAACAGCCGCTTTGGGGGGTACATACTCTTTCTGGATACATGACCTCAGCAATCTTACAAACTTACGTGCGGCCAAACCTGGCTTCCCATTGATGAAATCTTGGAACAAGCCTCTCGCTCCTAGGCAATGAGGACAAACAGGGAATGCTCCTATGTTGTTTTACGGGAGGCCAATGGACTCCCGTCTCCTCAATGTTACAAGCTTCGTTAGGGTTCCACAAGGTCTGGCTGGGACTTCGATTTTCACTTGTGCCTTTTTCCGTGTATCTGTTTATAATCAGTGTGCCTCCATAGTATTTTTTTGTATCTGCTCTCCGGGTGCCGCATTTACGGCGCTGTCAGGCATTTGAAGTACGAGCTGTATGCCTGGGCGCCAGCATATTTATTTGCAGCATCTTGTGAACAGATACTGGAGAATTTGCACGAACTTATTGAAATGACATGTTTTTTCGACATGGACATACATGGTTAAATGCCCCTCTTGAGACATGACAGGGGATAAGGATAATCAATATGGATAAATGTAT
>QOAL01000090.1 GCA_003978135.1 Thermodesulfatator sp. | reverse complement strand
GTCACCGATGATGAGCTCGCGCTGACCCCTTCCAACAGGTGTCATGGCGTCAACTGCCTTGAGACCAGTGTAACAGGGCTCGTGAACAGGCTTTCTGGCAATAACACCAGGAGCCTTCATCTCAATGCGCCTGAACTCCTTGGCATCAAGGGGACCCTTGCCGTCAATGGGATTGCCAAGGCCGTCAACCACCCTGCCGAGCATGCAGTCGCCAACCGGCACCTGGGCGATTCTGCCAGTCCTCTTGACCGGGTCGCCTTCCTTGATGTTTTCAACATCACCCATGACTGCGACACCCACATTATCCTGCTCAAGGTTCAGGGCCACGCCCATGATGCCGCCTGGAAACTCCAGGAGCTCCATGGCCATGCAGTTGCGTACGCCGTAAACACGGGCGACATTGTCACCTACTGAAAGGACTGTACCGGTTTCAGCCAGATCTACAGTCTTTTCAAATTCCTGTATCCTCTTCTTTATTATATCGCTGATTTCGGATGCGTTTATCTGTGCCATTATCCTATTTCACCCCTCCCTATGGATTCTTTCAAGCCTTCAAGCTGGCTCTTTATACTTCCGTCCCAGACCTTATCGCCGACGTGTGCTACAACCCCGCCGATAATGTCAGGGTCTTCTTCTGAGACCAAGACTACCTTCTTGCCTGTAGCCTCTGCAAATACCTCTTCCATTTTCTTCTGCAAATCGCTGGAAAGCGGCACTGCAGTTGTTACCCTGGCGCGGACCACACCCAGCTCATCATCAATGAGTTCCTGGAATGCCTCCGCAATTAGCGGCAAATAATGAATCCTGTTTCTCTCCACCAGGACCCTGAGAAAATTTGCCATGGTTTCGTCGATGTTAGCTGCCTTGATAAGCTCTTCAATGACATCCTGTTTTACATCCAAGCCTATGATGGGACTTTCAAGGGCGGCTTCAATTTCAGGGTTGCCCTTGAGGAACCCATTCAGCTCCTGAAGGGTCTCATTAAAGGCCTGCAGCTTGTCCTCTTCCTTGCCTACTGCAAAGAGTGCCTTTGCATACCTTCGTGCTAATACTGTACTAATCAATTTTTATGCACCACCCTTTCAAGGTATTCACTGATGAGCTTTGAATGATCCTGCTCAGTCAGATTTTTACGTATTATTTCCTCAGCCATCTTTACGGCTACGTTGGCAACTTCATCCTGGAGCTGCTTTTTCGCCTTGGCGAGCTCTTGCTGTACATAATATTCTGCCTGGGCCTTAATTCTTTCTGCTGTTTCCTGGGCCTGCTTGATGATCTTTTCTTTCTCAGCCTCTCCTTGCTTTATAAAGGTCTCAAGTATCTTCTTGGCCTCTTCATCCATGCCGGAAAGTTTTTTCTCATACTCTGCGTATTTCTTTTCCGCCTCGGTCTTCTTCTTCTCAAGCTCATCAAATGCCTTGGCAATGGATTCTGTCCTGCCCTTGAGACTGTCAGCTATTGGTTTTTTCAGGTATTTCAGCAAGATCAGCACGAGCAGGGTAAAATTCAGACAATGCCATATAAAGTTCATTATCTGCGTATGAGTGAGCGCGTGGGAATGTCCCTCGTGGCCACCGGCCTCATGCCCCGCTCCCTCTGCCTCGTGAGCCGCTGGAGCTGCATGTCCGCCTTGTTCGGCTGTTACTGCTGCGTGCCCATGGTCACCTGCAGGCGCAGCTTCTTCTGCAAAGGCATAGGAGCCCAGAAACAGCGCCATGAAAAATGTTAAAATCAGAATGGAGAAATACTTTCTGGAAAAAATCATTAAACTGCCCTCCCAAGCAATTTTTGAGCAATTTCCATTGCAAATGCCTCGGCCTGAGCCTGGAGCTCCTTCTTGGCAGCCTCTATCTGGCTGGTGAGCTGAGACATCAGCTCTTCTCTCTTGGCCTCGGCTTCCTTGGTGCTCTCTTCGATCATCTTTTGCTCTTCTTCCCTTGCCTGGGCACGGAACTTTTCAAATTCCTCTTTGCCTGCAAGCCTGGCCTCCTTCATCTTATTCTCAAAATCCTCTATGAGACGCTTGGTATTATTTTCGAATCGTGCTGCCTCGGATTCTATAGCGTCCATTTTTTCCCTGCGCTCCTTAAGGGCTTTGCGCAGAGGTTTATAAAGGATTGAATTGAGAATGGCGATCATGAAAAGCACGCAAATCAATTCTGCTACGATGGACAAATCTATTGTTATCATAAGCTCTCCTACCCCCGAAGGCTAAATATATAAAATTAACAGTTAGTTATAAAAATGAAGCTTCATTCATTATTTTTTAGAAGTAGCTTTTACCTCATTTGAGCCCGGCTGTCAACGCTTTTTCCGCGGCTCAGGTACCTTTTCTGTCCCCCCAAAGTACCTTGTGAAGCTGAATCTGAAGGCGCGCTTCCGGGAGATCCTGCATCATCCACGACGCCAGTTCCTCTGGATCAACCATTCCAAATGCCGGGGAAATGATAACCTGGCAACAATACTCCAGGAAATGGCTGCGCATCTTGTTGAGTACCCATTCATAATCCTTTTTTGAAATAATTACAAATTTTATCTGGTCTTTTTTGGAAATAAATCTCAGGTTCTCCATGCGGAAGGATGAGCCAAACCCGCTGCCAGGAGTTTTCCAGTCAACTATCTTCACAACCTGGCCTGGAACCCTGGAAATACTCAAGGCACCATTGGTCTCCAGAAGGCATTCGGCTCCGCATCTAACCAGCTCCTTCATGAGCTCGTATACACCTTCCTGCATTAAAGGTTCTCCCCCGGTCACCAGTACAAGGGGAATCCGACTCTTCCTCCATGCAGCCACCAGTTCGGCAACAGACATGGGCTTGCCTTTCCCGTATGCGTATGAAGTATCGCAATAGCTGCACCTTAGATTGCAACCGGAAAGGCGGATGAAGAAACAGGGATAACCGCTGAAGACACCTTCTCCCTGAATACTTGAAAACAGCTCACAGACTGAAAGCAGGGTATTGTCCAGTTTATTCACTGTAGATGACGCCGCTTGACGGGGTTTCGCAGACCTTGACACTGTGTGGATTTACCTGGGGAAATGCTTCGAGCCCTTTTTTTACTTCTTTATAGATGAACTGGGCAAGCCTTTCAGATGACGGATTTCTTGAGGCAAATTCAGGAAGCTCGTTAAGATTCTTGTGATCGAGTCGTTCAACTACTGAATTTACGATCTTCTTTAGATCCCTGAAGTCAATTGCCACGTCGATTTCATCCAGGCTATGGGCAACTACCGCCACCTCAACGTCCCAGTTGTGTCCATGAAGTTTTTCGCAATTCCCTGGATAATTTCGGAGAAAATGGGCAGAGGAAAAATGCGTCTTTATGAAAACCTGGTACATAATTGCTATCTCCTTGCAAACAGTTGTTGTCCTTTATCGCAGGCAACCTCATCTACTTGGTTGCCGGGCATTTGAGGTACAGGACCTAGCCTCCGCGCCTTCGGCCTTGTATCTGCAATGCTCTTTATGGCAGCAGATACAGGAAGCTTGCGCGGTCTTATTGGGAAAATGTTTCGAATTTTTCCTATTTTCTTGGTCCGAAAAGTGCGGTGCCAATTCTGACAATGGTAGCCCCTTCTTCAACCGCCTCCTCGAAATCTCCAGACATTCCCATGGACAGTTCTTCCAGCATGTGTTTCGGCACCACTCCTTGAGAAATCACTTTGTCCCGCAACTGCCTGAGCCTGGCAAACCACTTCTTGGCCTCCTGTCGGGAAGATGACCAGGGATGGATGGTCATGAGTCCCTTGAGTCGCAGACTGGGAAGTTCCTTAACCTGTTCCAGGAGATCTGCCAGTTCTTCAGGTGCGATTCCAGATTTTGCCGGATCCCTGCCTATGTTTACCTGTATCAGGCAGTCGAGCTTTTTCCCCAGATCTCTGGCATGCCTGTCAAGGGTTCGTGCAAGACGGATAGTATCCACGGTCTCGATGCAGTCAAAATACTCTGCAGCTATCTTGGCCTTGTTCCTCTGAAGATGTCCAATGAAGTGCCAGCTTATCTCCTTTCTGAGTTGGGAAAGATCCTGGATCTTGGCCACTGCCTCCTGTACATAATTTTCTCCAAAGGCCCTTTGACCGCAATTAAACAGATCCTTGACCATTTCAGCAGGTTTCTTCTTGCTGACGGCAAGTATTTTCACATGGGCGGGATCTCTGCCCACCCTTTGGGCTGATGTACGTATCCTGGCCCTGATCTCCTCTAATTTTTCACACATGGCTCTATCGCCCCGGCTTCCAGAAGTATTTCCACAATACGAGTCATGGGAAGTCCCACCACGTTGGTCCATGACCCGTGAATCTCTTTTATCATGAAGCTTCCGGCCCCCTGTACCGCATACGAGCCGGCCTTGTCCATGGGCTCTCCAGATTCACAATAGCTTCGCATTACCTCGGGCCCAAAATCCATGACATAAACCCTGCTCTTAACCACATCTGTTATCTGCTTCTTGTGGTCTGGCAGAATGATGCATAACCCTGTAAACACTTCATGCCATCTGCCTGCCAGGGCTTCCAGCATTGATACAGCATCTTCCGTGTCCCTGGGCTTTCCAAATACCCGGTTTGAAAGTGCAACACAGGTGTCAGCACCTATAACCAGATGTCCGGGCATGACCGATGCTATATCCCTTGCCTTGAGAATAGCATTCTCCCTAACCAACTCATGGGGCTCAAGGCCTGATTCTGTATCCAGTTCCCTGGAAGAAGAAACCTTTATGTGAAAATCCAACCCGATGCGCTCCATGAGCTCTTTTCTCCTGGGGGAACCAGAGGCAAGTACCAGAGGGACTAAAGTCCGAAAAGGTCCTTTGCATTTCTTGTTGTACATTTGGCCATTTCCTCCAGGGAAGTACCCCTTATTTCTGCCATCTTTTCCGCAACAACCCTTGCCCTGGCAGGTTCATTTGTTTTTCCCCGGAACGGCACAGGGGATAAAAATGGACTGTCGGTTTCCACCATTATCCGATCCGCTGGAGCAAACGCAACGACTTCAACTGCTTCTTTCGCCCTTGGAAAGGTAATAACGCCTGTAAACGACAAAAAAAAGCCAAGATCAAGCACCCTTCTGGCTATTGAGATGTCGCCTGAAAAACAGTGAAAAACGCCCCCAAGTTCAGATGTCTTGAGAAAAGACCTCAATATAGCCAGGCAGTCATCATGTGCATCTCTGTCGTGGATGATTACCGGCATGGCCAGGGACGCAGCAACTTCAAGCTGGGCCTCAAAAACTGCCCTTTGCCGGGAAACCGAAGTGTGTTTCCTGTAATAATCAAGACCGATCTCGCCCCAGGCCACAGTCCGTTCTTTGGCTGCCAGGGACAAAAGACTCTTGATATTTGATTCGGTGAAATCCGAGGCATCGTTTGGATGAATTCCCACTGCAGCATAAACACCCTGGTACCTTTTTGAAAAATCTGTGGCCTTTTTTGAGCTCTCCAGATCTATTCCCACTGAAATTACTGCTCCAACGCCGCTCTCCCGGGCAGTTTCAAGTATCAATCCGGTCTCTGTCCCATCATTTATCATATCCAAATGGGCATGGGTGTCCACGATAAAGACTTCGTTCATGCTCTAATCATCCTGTTTTTTCCTGTCCGCCCGCAAGGGCATGGACCCGAACTGGTCTATTGAGAATTTATTACCCTTGGAAGCGTTATACTGCACGTAGTTCCGCCAATACGGTTGGTGCTCAGGGCCAAGACCCCATTGTGGGCCTCCACAATCTGTTTTGCCTTGGAAAGGCCTAAACCCAGGGAGTTAAGCTTGGTAGTGAAAAAGGGATTATCTACCTTTTTGAAATGTCCTCTGGCTATTCCAAGACCACTGTCAGATATGCGAAGCTCAACATCAGACCCCTTTCGTGAAATGGCAATAACCAATATGCCCCCGTCGGGCATGGCCTCAAGGGAATTTTTTATGATATACAAAACGGCCTGCTTCAATCTTTCCCGATCCGCCCGCACCAAAATCTCATCTGGAGTATAGTTCTGATGAAGTGCCACTCCCAGTTCTTCCAGATCTGATTTTACCATAAGTGCCATGAGATCTACCAGAGAGGTGAGGTCCACCAATTCCCATGACATGGGTCCGCTGTCCTGAAGTTCTGCCAAATGCAGCAGTGTTTCTTCAATCTTGTCTGCTTCCTTGATAATGGCATCCAGGTAGGCGAGCTTGTTTTCATCGTCTTCCCTTCGGCGCAGCAGCCTGGAAATGCCTCCAATGGCAGAAAGGGGATTTCTCATTTCATGGAGCAGCCGATCCAGCATCTTGCCTATTGCAGAGAATTTTTCTGTCTCTATGAGCAGATTTTTCTGTTCTTCGACTGCACGGTTGACACTCTTCAATTCTTCCATTCTATCTTCCAGGGTCCTGCACATTTTGCTTTGGCATAGTGCAATAGAGGCAAGGCCTGAAAACAGATGAAGACAGTAAAGGTGATCATAGGTAATGGGTTTGCCTGTATATAGATAGTCGGCCACCACCACCCCGTACTCTTCCCCGTGGCTGTACAAGGGGGCTACTGCAAATTCATTTGTGCCGAACTGCTCACACATTTCCCTGGATTCAATGGTGCCCTCCCTGGCTTCTGGAGTAACGATATATGCCTGATTCCTGGCAAGCGAGCGCACGAGTATGTTTTCCTCGTCATCCAAAGAGATAGTTATGGATCTCGCAAGAACATTCATGGGATGGCTTTCGTCCAGGAGCTGATCACGTATTCCATCCAGGATCTGGAACAAGCCGACCTGGCACCTGTCGATTTCGCTCCATATACGTCCTGCATCCTCAGCACTGTGAGGGCCCAGGCCAAAACGACCCTGCAGCACCTGTTTTTCCCGGTCTACCAAGAACAAAAAGGCCCTGTTAAACCCCAGGCCATCCCCACTGGTGGTTCCGGCAAGAACTGCATTCAATATCTCATTCAGCTCCCTGGCCTTTACAAACACCTCGTTGAGTCTGATAACCAGGTCCAGGAGCAGCTTGATAGGCCCAGCATGACCATCAGGTGAGTCGTTGTCATGCCTGTACGACAACGAGGAATTCATTGAGATATCTGTTCTTTTTTCCATAAAACCTGAAAATTCAGTTTCTCGTATCGCGAAAAAATCCCTTTATGATTTGTACCGTGAAAATCCCTGACTGACACTCACTTTTTGAAGGTTTTCACTAAAACTCTTGACACAAATCCAATCGACCGTATACTAATTCGAAACAGCTCAAAAGTCATCCAGAGGTTTTACTAACAAAAAAAGGAGGAAGTTATGCGCAAAAAACTTACAGCACTGGCACTGGCAGCATTTTTCACAGTTGGTCTTTCCGGAGTAAGCATGGCTAGCAAATGCAAGGGAGAGGTAGTCAAGAACGAAGCTGGCGAAATGGTCATTAAGCTGAAAGGCGAATGCAAGGCCAAGGCTGGCGACTCTGTAAAGATCAAGGTCAAGGCTGCCCAGAAGGTGGAAGGCTGCTAATTTTACTTAGCAACAACATTTATCAAAAAAGACAGGGGGCATATCTAAAGATATGGCCCCTTTTTTTGTGAACGATTACAGGCCACTGCATCTGCTGTGTTGGCAGGCGTTTGAAGTACAGGGATTACATCGGTCAGCCTCCAGCACGCTCCTTAAGCTGGCTTATGGCCTCTTTGTAATTTTCATGCCCGAATACAGCAGAACCTGCCACACAAATCTCAGCCCCAGCCTCAACAACTGACCGGACGGTATTGACGTTTACTCCGCCATCCACCTGGATAACCGCCTTTGAGTTTCTTTGCCTGCACATTTGCCTGATACTCTTTATCTTATCAAGGGAAGAAGGGATAAATTTCTGACCACCGAATCCAGGATTCACGCTCATGACCAGGACCATATCCAGGTCTTCGAGTACATATTCTACTGCAGATGGATGGGTGGCAGGATTAAGCACTGCCCCGGCCTTTGCACCCAGGGATTTTATCTGCTGAATGGTTCGGTGCAGGTGGGTACAGGCTTCAACATGCACGGTGACAATGTCTGCCCCGGCCCTTATAAACTCCTCTACGTACCTTTCAGGCTCCAGGATCATTAGGTGTACGTCCAGGGGCAGGCTGGTCACCGGGCGGATGGCCCTGACCACCAATGGCCCGATGGTTATGTTGGGAACAAAACGTCCATCCATGACGTCAACATGAATGAGATCAGCCCCGGCGGTCTCCACCTGTGCGATTTCCCTGCCCAGGATAGAAAAATCTGCAGACAAAATTGAAGGTGCGATTTGTACTTTCATAACAGTCCAGTTATATAGTCTAAAAACTTTTAAAAAGGAACAGGGTGAATCATATGGCAGGTATTTCTATTGCTGACAAGATGGCAAACTTCATGGAGAG
Organism: Thermodesulfatator sp.; assembly: GCA_003978135.1. Classification (GTDB taxonomy): domain Bacteria; phylum Desulfobacterota; class Dissulfuribacteria; order Dissulfuribacterales; family QOAL01; genus QOAL01. The sequence continues at coordinate 852 of QOAL01000090.1, read as the reverse complement.
TTCTTCCTGGATAAGGAAGATGTTTGAGGAAGGCGCCAGGCTCAAGAAAGAGCACGGTGCTGAAAAGGTGTGTGATTTCAGTCTGGGCAATCCCGATCTGCCCCCGCCTGAGGCATTTCAGACGGCCCTGGAAAGAATTGCCTCGGATCGTACACCCGGCGTTCACTCATACATGCCCAATGCCGGACTTCCCTGGGTACGGGAAAGTATAGCCGAACAGGTCGCAAGGGACCACGGGGTTAAACCGGATGCCGATGATATTGTAATGACCTGCGGGGCTGCCGGAGGCCTGAACATTATCTTCAAGGCAATCTTGAATCCAGGAGAAGAAGTTATTGTTCCAAGGCCTTTTTTCGTAGAGTACCATTTTTACACGGATAACCACGGAGGCAAACTGGTGCCCGTCAGGTGCAACCATGATTTTTCCCTGGATATAGACGCCATAAAGGACGCGATAGACGAAAGGACCAAGGCGGTGCTCATCAACTCGCCCAACAACCCGTCGGGGGTCATCTATCAGGACGATTCCATAAAAGAACTCGTACAGGTACTCCAGGAAGCAGGGCAGAAACTGGGCCGGACCATATTTCTTATTTCGGATGAACCCTACAGAAAGCTGGTGTTTTCAGGCAATACCGTCCCGCCCCTCATGAAACATTATGCAAATACTATTGTAACCACGTCTTTTTCCAAGGATTTATCCATTCCTGGAGAACGGATCGGATACGTTGCAGTCCATCCTGAAATAACTGACAGGGGCCCTCTCCTCGGTGCCCTAAACCTCGCAAACAGAATACTGGGATTCGTGAACGCCCCGGCTCTAATGCAAAGGGTTGTGGCAGAGGTAGCCTC
>QOAL01000216.1 GCA_003978135.1 Thermodesulfatator sp. | reverse complement strand
GAGCCGGGATCTATTTAAGGGGAGCATTCCCTGTTTGTCCGCATAGTCTGGGGACCCTGGAGACGAGCCCTTCTTTCAAGATTCACCAACAGCCGCTGTGCAGGCTACCTACTCTTTCTGGGTACAGAATTGGAAGATTCTACAGACTTGACTGCGGCTGAAGCCGGCTTCCCCTTGGTGAAATCTTGAAAGAAACTGCTCGTCTCTATCAGAAGCCATCAATGCGCAAGGCCGGATTAGACATAGAGTAGTATCCATTCAGGAATAGGCAATTTTGTTCGAGGGCACGGCGCAAGGAGGCGAAAAAGCGCAGTGTGCTGGGCATACATGAACATTTTCGCCGACGAGCAACACGGTCATCGGGCGATCCTGATAAAAAACAGGCCAGTTACTAACTTTTTTCACATTCTGTATCCATAATCCATGAAAACATGATACAATACTCTGAAATTCAAGACTGGATATGTAATTTATGATTGGACCTATTTCCAAGACCTGCAAGGACAAACACCCTATAAAGTGTTACATGCGTTCTCTCAAGGTAAAGCTTATCTACAGCTTTGCCATTGTTTTTATCGTTACTGCCCTATCCTCCCTGGCTGCCCTTTATTCCATTTCCAAGGTTGAAGACAAGATGGAGCTGGCTGAATTGCTGGATGTCCTGACCCAGGAGATACTTCTTGTGAGGCAGAAAGAAAAGAATTTCCTGCTCTACGGTAACGTGCAAGAACTTCATGAAGCACATAATATCCTGGTAAAACTGGAAAAACAGATAACAGAACTGGATGAGGTCAGCACAGAATATTTCAAAAAGACGCCCAGGGAGATTGAAACATACAAGGCGCTTTTGACAGAGATCACCTCGGGAAAAAGCCAAAACCAAGGCAAAAATCTCAAGCTTGCCCTGCGAACCCAGGGACATCAGCTTATGAGTGAGATAATTGATACAACAAAGAAACTTAAGGACCACCTTGATGCCCAGGTCCTGAGGTACAAGGAGATCTCGTTTCTGCTTCTCTGGATTGCCATTCCCATAGGCCTGCTTCTTTGCCTGTTCCTGGCTGAATGGATCCTGGAACCCATTGAATATGTCAGGAAGAAGGCCGTCAAGGTAATGAGTGGGGAAATAAAGGCAATTCCCGTGGAGCCGGTGGCCAAGAAATGTCTTGAATGTGACGGCCTGGTAAGATCCATAAACAAGATGCTCGACACAATAGAGTCAAAGCAGCAGCAGCTTGTTCAATCCGAAAAACTGGCTGCCATTGGAAAGGTTACTGCAGGCATTGCCCATGAAATCAACAATCCACTAAACAACATAAACCTCACTGCCGAGGTGCTTCTCGAAGACATGGAGAACATGACACCTGAAGAACGGTCTGAATTCATAAAGGATATTCTGGTTCAGACCGAAAGGGCCAGGGAAATAGTTCACAACCTCCTGCAGTTCTCCAGAATGAAAAAGGCCAAGGTCAAAGAAAGAGTTGACGTGGCAGACCTTATAGAAAACACCTTTGCCCTCTTGAAAAATGAGCTGAAAATTACCCATACCAAGGTCAAGTCCTCCTACGAAAAGGGCATGGCATTTGTTTTGGGCAATCCCAATCAGTTGCAGCAGGTGCTTGTTAATATTATCCTAAATGCCATCCAGGCCATGGGAGAGGGCGGAAAACTGGCAGTGAACCTGAATGTTGACAAAAAGAAGAAAAAGGTACTGGTAACCATAGAGGATAATGGACCAGGTATCCCACAAAATGTTCTGGGACATATCCTTGAGCCCTTCTATACAACCAAGAAGGACGGAACAGGCCTGGGCCTTTCAGTCAGTTACGGGATAATAAAAGATCACAAAGGCGATATACGCATAGACAGCCGTGAAGGCAAGGGCACCAAGGTTATCGTAGAGCTGCCTCTTGCAGAGAAGGCAGACAACCAAGATTGAACAACAGGCCAACAGAAGGAGCTATGGCGTCTTTCCTTATTTATATAATTGACGATGAAGACATCACTGTTCAGCGCCTGGTAAGGGCCCTGTCCTCTTCTGAAGAAGATTCCAGGGTTCAGGGCTTTATCCTGGCATCAGAGGCCATTGAGGCCATGAGGGAGAACCCTCCTGATATCGTCATATCTGATATCAGGCTAAAGGATGCCGACGGCATCGATCTGATGAACAGGATAAAGTCCATGGCACCTAATGCGGCCATCATTCTCATAACCGGATATCCATCTATTGACCAGGCAGTAAAAGCTACAAAAAAAGGGGCATTTTATTACCTGGCAAAGCCCTTTTCCCTGGCAGAACTCAGAAAGACCGTCTCCGATGCAAAACGGTTCCTTACCAGTCAAAAACATAAGGACCAACTCCTGGAAAAGATAAGAAAGGATGGGCGTCTTGGAGAAATAATCGGAACCACGCCCGAGATGCTCAAAATTTTCAAGACCATAAAACAGGTGGCTCCACTGGATTGCAATGTTCTCATCAAGGGAGAAACAGGCACGGGCAAAGAGCTGGCAGCCAGGGCCTTACACATGCACAGCAAAAGGAGCTCAGGACCTTTCATGTCATTCAGTTGTGGTGCATTTACAGAGGAACTCATAGCAAATGAGCTGTTCGGACATGAAAAAGGCGCGTTTACCGGGGCCACGACTACCAAGCTGGGGCTTCTGGAAGCAGCTTCCAGGGGCACGGTCCTTCTGGACGAGATAGGCGAGATGCCCCTTTCCATGCAGGTAAAGCTCCTCAGGGTGCTCCAGGAGAATGAAATATTTCGGGTGGGAGGAACAACCCCTTTAAAAATAGATTGTCGTTTTATAGCGGCCACAAACCGGGATCTTGACAAGATGGTAAAGGAAGGCGAGTTCCGCCAGGACCTGTATTACCGGCTTAAGGTAGTGACCCTGGAACTTCCGCCCCTTAGAGACAGGAGAGATGACATCCCCCCCTTGGCCAATCACTTTGCCAGGAAGGCTGCCAAAAAATTCAGAAAGGCTGCTCCTGCCGTGGGCAGTGATTTTGTTGAAGCCCTGATGACATACCCGTTTCCGGGCAATTGCAGGGAGCTTGAGCATATTGTTGAAAGAGCCGTTGCCCTTTCCCACAAAAAGAAACTCACCGCACATGACCTTCCTCCTGACCTGTGGCTGATCCAGGAGCCTGAAAGCAACAACAGGGCTGCTGCCCCGCTTAAGAATATGGAACTGGATTATATCTATGACGTGTACAAAAAAACCGGATTCAACCAGAGCGAGACGGCCAGGATCCTGGGCATTTCAAGAACGACTTTGTGGAGAAAACTGCGCAAGATGAATATAAATTCTGGAAAATTGCGTCAAGGAGACAAAAAACAGCGATAGTGCAGATGTGCAAAGTGCCTAGGTACTTGCCTTGGCTGCCCTGAGTACCGCTTCTTTCAGCTCTTCAAGACGAAATGGCTTGACCATAAAATCGAAAACACCGTTTTTAAAGGCCTCTTTGGCGGTTTCCGGGCTTGCATACCCGGTGATGATAATCACTCTGGCTCCCGGGTTTATTCTTTTGGCCTCCCTCAGGACATCCATCCCGTCCAGTTCTTCCATCTTGAAATCAGTCACGACAATATCAAAGGGATTCTTTTCCATGAACTGGACTGCAGCAAGAGAGTTGGTAAAGATTTCCACATCAAAACCCATCTTACTAAACACCTGCTTCAATCTTTTGCCGACTATAGGCTCATCATCTATTATAACCAGACGAATGGGCTGGGTTGCTGATTCTGTCATAATATTTCTCCTGCCTTATAGATATTTTCGAAAAGAAAAACCCTAAAAACCGAGCGCTAATAATTTTTAGCACAAAGTTTGCCAAAATTCTACATTACACTTCAATTACCTGATGGACACATCGTATTGCCCGTTTAAAAATGCCTGCAGATAACGATCTATCTGGGCATCATTTTCCATGTGTACATCAAGCTGCCTGGTAAAACCTATGAGCCTGCCAAGGATATCCAGTATGTATTCCATATCCTTCCTCTGCATGTTGCCCAACCTGGCAGTAACCACATCACCTTTTGTCTTTACGTTCAGGTCATAGGCCCTTAGTATTTCGGCAATGAGCCTTGCCCTCCTGGATCTCTTGGTAAGGTCTGTGGCCCCGCCAAGGAATCTGAAATAGATGTGATTATCCCTTGGGAAATCGCTGCAGTACGCATCCACAATATTAAAGTGATAACCGAACCTTAAACTCAGATTGACATATTCCCTGGTGATGATGGCTATATTGTGACCAGAATACTGCCCGTCCAGGGCATCGGTAGGGGCGTTTATCATACTTGAAACCATGTCGCGCAAACTCACATCCATAACCTGGGTGTGCCATACCCCAGGTGCGGTCATGCCCTTGAGAAGTGCCCTGAAAGGTATGGAAGTAATATGCTTGAGCTCGCAATGGTCCTGTGGGGCATCCTCAGAAATTCCACCACCGAGATCCACGCATAAGATTCCCGCAGGAATAGAAAGTTCCAGACGCCTTGTAATATTCCCCTTCAGAAGCCTTTTTTCATCCTTACCAAGGGCTATCAGCTCCTGGACTGCCTTTTCGTGGATGAATCTCAGAATGTCATGATAGGTTTCACAGTTTTCCATTTTAAAATCTTCTATCAGGGGATCTACCAGATTCAAGGGCGCCACAGCATTCAAGAACCTGCGGAGCAATCGAAAATCCCGGGATTCAAAGACATTCATTGCGCGGGAATTCCTGTAGGCCAGCAGTTCCTTGACCTTTCCCTTGTAAATCTTTTGATCTTCCGCATCCACCGTGACTATCATGCCATCGTGAACCTTGGACAGGATATCTTTGACGTTCACAAGGCACGGCACGCCAAGTTCTCTACATATTGTAGCCATGTGGCTGACAGGCGTGCCCACCTCTGTAACTATGGCAGAAACCTTTTTCATGACCTGGACGAACTTGGACATATCCCTGGGGCTAACCAGAACGGCTCCTTCAGGAATATCCTCCAGATCCTTCATTGTCCTGACTATCTTGACCGGCCCGCAGCCGATACCCTGCTGGGCAGTCAACCCCTCCCCTTTGGAGATTATCTCGTACTTTTCATCGAGATTCAGAAGTGACCTTTCTATGTGATCCTGTTCTTTGAGAAGTAAACCCCTAGACTGGAGAATCAACAATTCGTCACGGAGATTTACCACCCACTCCACATCCTGGGGCCGCTTGAAATAATTCTCAAGCCGAAGACCCATACCGGCCAGGTGAATGACCTCTTCATCGCTTAAACAGGGCTTATCCCAAAGCTCTTCAGGCACATTCTTTTTCTCCAGGCCTCCCACAGCACTGAGATACAGGGCCTCTTTCTTCCTGCTGACCTGCCGCGAAACAATCTTCAGCCCACCCTTTCTTGAGACACGAAAGGTATCTGTGGGCATCTTGCCGTCCACCACTGCCTCTCCCTGCCCCCAGTTGCCCACGATAACTATATCTTCAGACTGGGAATCAAGGGGATCTATTGTAAAAAGCACTCCGCTGCTCCTGGCATTAACCATGAGCTGGCACAAGGCTGCAATGGACATTTGTCCCTCGCCTTCAAGGACCGTGCGTCTGTACTCGATAACGTGTTTGCCAAAGAGGCTTGCCATGACCTTCCTGTATGCCAGGAATATATCATTGGGTCTGGCCCTGACATTGAGTACAGTATCGAACTGACCGGCAAAAGAAAAATCCATGTCTTCTTCCTGGGCACTGCTTCTGACTGCAAGGTGCGGCCTGTCCATATCCTTAAAATCCATTTGTTCCAGGGCTCCTGCAATATCATCGAGAAGCCGGGGAGGAGGATCAAGTCTGCTAATCTCCCTCTGAATCTCCCTGCGCAGATCTTCTATTTCGTGGCTATCAATGACAGGAGAAGCGATCAGGCCCTCCAACTTGTCTATCTTGGGAGCAAGCCCGCTGTAGGCTATTACATCATGATATGCCCTTGTTGTAATAACAAAGCCGTCCGGAACAGGCAGCTCCAGATCCCTGATTATCTTGGCCAGGTGCTTGGCCTTACCGCCTACAATGGCATTATTGGACCTGGTGACTGCTTTTAGAGGGATCACAGGAGGGCCGTTCCTGTCCTCTCGCTGCTTTAAAATCTCCAGGAGGTGTCTGGTAACCCTGTCATATACCTCGTAAAGGTCTTTGTACTTATTGTCACACAGGGCATTCAGGGCATTTACGCTCTTTAGAACTGCTTCAGACAGTTTCTCGTAAGACTCCTCAATATAACGCTTGTCGAATATGTAATCGCCGCTGAGCTTTTCGCCCATATCAGCGATTATCTCCAGGGCAACCTGATTTGAACGAAGGACCTTTTTAAACTGTTCAAATTTGGCCTTTATTGATTCTTCATGACCACCCTGAACAGAGCTAAGGCCTCCCCTTATCCTGTCAAATATTTCTTGAAAAAACACCACGTCACAATCTCTCAGGAAGAAATATCATGTTTTTGTATAATCCGCTGATCCGTTAATGCCACACAATGCGCCAGACATGAAGGATACTCTCTTTACCTTGAATGGCCGGCTAACCCAATAAATGCTGTCGCCTTTAAGCAGTCACGAAAAAATAAAAGCCCCAGCCTTATTTAATGATGGAGCAAGGCGGGGGCTTTTCAATCAGTGGAAAATATTAATCCTTGCCTGATCAGTCTACCTAATGGGCTCCACCCCCCTTGAATATCATGCCTACACCAAATCCTGCTATGATAGCAACAACGAGTGCTATAATACCATAAAGAGCCGGTTTTTCGAAGGCCATATGCGAGAGGATCTCCTCGATTCCAACCCTGTGATCCTTGATCTTGGCATCAGCCTTGTCCACTACGTTTCCATCCCTGACTGCAAAAACCTCCACATCGTACTCTCCCGGAGGTGCTTCAAAAGGCCAGTCAATGTCCAGTTCATAGCTGTGATTGGCGCTATCCACCTTGATGTTTCCAGACTGTTCCAGGTAAAGATGCTCCACCTTCTTGAACTTCATGAATTCCGTGAGCCACTTATCCCTGTCAAGATCCTTGAGATTAGACTCGATTTCAGCCTTGTTTCTCAGGGCATCGAATCCTATGGAAAGCTCTGCACATTTTTCCGGAGACAGAAGTTCATGGCTGGGCCTGGTCGAATAAACAAGGTAAACCCCCGGCACATTCTTAAAGGTCATGGTTCCAAGCTTCATCCAGAATATTCCTCCGGCCTTGCCCTTGTACTTCAGATGTTCCTCTCCTGGAGGAGAATGTATCTGGACAATAAGATCCGGGGCATCAAGACCCTCACCTGTTATCTGTACCTTTGTACCATGATATCCAAGGCTTATTGGAATGGTTGAAGGTGTAACCTTGCAGGTCAATGCCAGGGCCTGGCTGCTAAGAAACATGGCAACTGCAAGTACCACCGGAACAGCAAACAAATATTTTTTTATTCTTTTCAGCTTTGTCATGATCAATGCCCTCCTCCGTGTGCCAGTAACAAGGATGGTTCAAGTACCAGGCCGAGAATCATCTTAACTGTTACACCAAGGACTATTATGGCCAGCAGAATCTTGAGCTGGTCGCCGTGGAGCTTTTTCCCGAGTTTCGTACCTACCTGGGCTCCAATGGTGGACCCAGCCAGGAGCAGGATGGCCAGTACTATGTCCACGGTATGGTTCTGGTATGCCTGCAGGAAGGTGACCTCCACACATGTAAACATGATCTGGAAAAGACTTGTTCCAACGACCACATGCATGGGCATACGAAGCAGATAAATCATGACTGGAACCATGAGAAAGCCGCCACCCACACCCATTATGGCTGCAAGAACGCCGACAAATATTCCAAGACCGATGGGCAGTATGGCAGAATGGGTTACACCGGACTTTTCAAAATTTATCTGAAATGGAAGAGATGAAAGCATACCCTTCTTGGAGGCTTTCTTCTTTTTCTTTTCCTGGATAGCAGAACGCTCTGCCTCTGACATCTGGGCCTGTGCCTTCTGTTTCTTCAGGGCGTTCAGGCTCTCAAAGAACATAAATGTGCCCACCACGCCCAGCATGATGACATAGGTCATCTTTATAAGAAAGTCCGCACCGCCTGTGGCTCTCAACACCTTGATGACATGAACACCCAGGGCACCACCTGTAAAGCCGCCCACCAGCAGCAGAAGTCCCATCTTGAAATCAACATTGCCCAGTCTCCAGTGGGCCAGGGTTCCAGAAGCTGAGGCAGCAACAATCTGGTTAGCGTCAGTGGCTGCGGCGACAGTTGGCGGTATGCCGATCATCATGAGAAGAGGAGTCATAAGAAACCCCCCTCCAACCCCAAACAGGCCGGATAAAAGCCCGACCAGCAGCCCTAGGCCTACAACAAGCCAAAGGCTTACACTGGTTAATGCAATTGGCAAATAAACATACATATCAAGCCCTCCTAATAGTTTTTTGTCCTCTGACCCTGCTGAAAGCCCTGCCATTCAGGAGCGATCTGCCGGTTTGGGACATTTTCCTGCTGACTTTGTTCATGCAGATACCATCTCTACGGGATAAAGACCGCAATCCGAGCTTAGCTGTTTCAGCACCTTCCTGAAGTCCTTTTCGCTCCATGATTTTGCCAGAAATACCGTTAGTTCACCAAGATACCAGTGCCGGTTCCTATAGATTTTTTGCACCAGCCCTAACAGCCATTTTTGTTTTTCTTCAAAATCCTGATGATCCTGGGTCCCCATAATCATGCAGGACACCTTGTTGGAGACCAGGAACTCAACCAGGTTATCCTCATCCTTTTCATCAATAAGATGGTATGAGACGCCTACCCCTTCAAAATTTCCCAGACTGGAGATCAGATACAAAAATTCCGACGGGGAAAAGGACTGCCATCGCTCTGAATCTTGTTCACGTGTCTTTCCCTGTTTTTCAGGCATAAGCAGTATGGACAACAATTTTGCCTCCATTCTCCTGGCCAGCTTTACTGCACAAAAACTTGCATACATATCAGAGTTACTGCCGTCTGCCAGGAGAGCTATTCTTTTCCCCATTCCCTGAGATTCCACCCTCAAGTCTTTTTGCTGTTGCCTGTATCTTGTCCGATTTATGCAAAAATCCAGTTTCTGTCTCTTGGAATTAGGAATAGCAAAGGCGATACCAGATATATAACTTCCTGTAATCACTTTTATTTTACAAACAAATAGACATTCCGAGGCGCGGAATGCGAAAAAAATAACATGGATACTGTTTCATTAAGAAACATCTGATTCCAACTATCTGAAATAGCAAGGGATTTATAGGTGCAACAACTGTTTCGCTTCGAAACAGTCGTGAAAAATTATGTGGGGGGCAATTTTTTCTCAGCCTATTAAAACAACCGGGGAAAACCGAGCAAAAAATGCTGGAGAGATTACAGGGCCCGAAAAAAAATGGCCGGCAGTCTTTATGGACTGCCGGCCAAAAGGATGAAATATAAAGGTGGGCGTCCCCTTCCCTTTTCTAAGCCAGGAATATACTCCTTATTCTTCTATATTTATGAGCAGAAGGCTCCAAACAGGGGACGAGATATTTCTTTCAAGATTTCACCAAGGGGAAGCCAGTTTTAGCCGCACTCAAGTCTGTAGAATCGTCCAATTCTGTACCCAGGAAGCGTATGTAACCTGCACAGCGGCTGTTGGTGAATCTTGAAAGAAATGCTCGCCCCCGGGCTATAAAGACAAACGAGATTGCTCCGGGAAAAAGGTTATGGAGTCATCACTACCCTGA
>QOAL01000211.1 GCA_003978135.1 Thermodesulfatator sp. | reverse complement strand
ATTCTAAAAGCTGTAGAGGGGTTTGTCAGCCACCCGTCTTCTTCATTCTCTTCCAGCTTTGGGCCCATCTCAGTAACTACCTCAAGTATTCTGAAATACATATAGCTTTCTGTCTTAGAAAAAGGTAGTCGGCTTTGGAAGTTGGAAAAAGCAGGCAAAGAGCCTCCATATTATAACCTTATGCGTTATAAATGGTTCAAATGTTGCATATAATACTAATTTATAAGGAACCAATGTCCAAAAATTATTTTCAGGAGGGAGTTATGTTTAGGCACCAATTCAGAACGTCGAGTATTTTGCGGTATCTGGTGATTTTCAGCCTGCTGGCTGCTTTTACAGCAGTGCCGGTAATGGCATCAGGCAAGATAAATATCAACACGGCCAATTCGGAGCAGCTCCAGACTCTCCCAAAGGTTGGTCCAAAGATAGCAGAAGCCATAATAAAATACAGGAAAAAGCATCCCTTTAAATCCGTGGATGAGCTTATTGAGGTTAAGGGCATAGGAGAAAAGACCCTTGAAAAGCTGAAACCTTTGGTGACAGTTGGAGAAAAATCGCAAGCAGGCCAAAAGAAAAAGAAATAAACAGACTTGTCAATAAAGCCGGTAACGGCTTTTGGAGTTGCAAAGCGGAGGAGTCTTCCTCCGCTTTTTTATTTTTCGGGAAAAAATATTTCTCGCGGATTTCACAAGAAGTCTTACCAGATATTTTGGGCATACCTTTAAGGTTTTGTAAGTTTATCTTGTTCGATGATGATTTTGATGGTTGTAAGCGGAGGAGGCTATATGCCCTGTATTTTCATTTCCTGGTAATGCTACAGCCTGGGTTTCCCAGCTTTACCATCTAAAGGTCAACGCCCTGGTCTTGCAGATATCTATGCACTCTCCACAGTTCCAGCAGTAGGCAGATGTCGTTTCGCCTGTTGCTGGGTCAAGGCCAAGGGGGCACGCTTTTTTGCAAAGGCTGCATTCAACACATTTTTCCGGATCCTTTGTTATTATCAGTCGTCTCTTGATGCCGAGTATTCCCAGCAGTGCACCAAGGGGGCAAAGATAACGGCAGAATAGGCGTCTTGACGCCATGTGCAGCAATAACACTATGACCACTATTATGCCTTCAATGGCCAATGTGTGAAAAAGTGTGGCCATCATGATCTCGCGGCCCACGAGCCCGGGTGGGGAAAGAAATACAAAGATGGGAGCACCTATTATCAGGGTAATGATTACCTCTCCCAACAGGGCAAACCATATAAGTTTGCGTGGGAGAGGAGATGCCTGTTTCCTGAATCTTTTTCTGGTTACAAGGCGGATGAACCTGTCTAAAAGTTCCGAGAGAAAACTGATGGGACAAATCCAGCTGCAAAATACCCTGCCAAGGAGCAGGGCAAGAAGGACAGGGCCAAGCATGCCTACCAGAAGCGGAGCATAGATGGTTTTTGACGTAAGAATGCTTTCGATTCCCTCAAGGGGGGAGACAAACCATAAGTGACCGATGCTCAGACTCTGAAACCATCCCTGGATGAAACTGAAGTGTAGGTATTTGTTCAGGGCAGGCACCACAAGTATTAGGCAAAAGGCCGTGGCAAGGCAAAAGAGCCTGAACCTACCGTAAAACGCCTTTTTGGCAGATCTGCTTGTCATGGCCGTTTTTACCACTTTACCGGTTTGAATGAGTAGATTGGCTCAATATTTATGGCCTTTTTCCCGCTCTTTTGTGTTATGGGGCAACCATGGGTACACAAACCGCATCCGGTACAAAATTTATCTATAACCACTGGTCTAAGCTGATCCAGTTTTATGGCCTTTTCCTTGAAGGGGCAAACATTGTAGCAGGTGCGGCACAGGGCAAGCTCCTGATTCCAGGTAACACATGCATGCTTATCGATGACAGCCAGTCCCATCCTGGTTTCCTGCTGGCTTATCCTTGAAAGCGTGCCAGTGGGGCAGACCTCAACGCATTTCATGCACAAATAACAGGGAATTTTTGTAACATCTATGAGGGGTGTACCTGCATAAATGGTGTCCCTGATGTCTGTGGGAACTATTGATTCATAAGGGCAGACCTCAACGCATCTGCCGCAGCGTATGCATTTGGCAGGAAATATTTCTTCCGGTACGGCTCCTGGGGGTCTAAGGATATTTGTTTTAACCGGAGAGGCGGTGCCAGCAGACAGGGCAGGGTGGGAACGGCATGCGACTGCAGCCCATCCTGCACCGGCAACCAGAAATTTTACTAAATCCCTTCTAGTGGAACCGTTTTCTTCCCGGGGATCTTTCCGGGACGTAAGTGCCGGCTTTAATTTTTTCAACTTCATCCTCAGCATTGAAATACGTAAGGCCCACGCTTAACACTTGATCTATGGCCATGATGGATTTGACCATCTCCTCCATCTGCTCTGATGTGTCTGTTTCAAGGACCACAACAACATTTCCCTTGTCATCTGAGCCGTGAATTTCTAAGCCCTCAAATTTAACAAGATTTTCAAGGGCTGTCTGAATAAAATCGGGATGGACGTTTACCACGAATCCGCCAATTGGCATCTTTTTCTCCAATCAAGGCCTGGAGGCCTGCTTGCTTCTCTGGATACGCTGCTCCAGGTAAGATGAAGACGGTCTACCGCCTGTTTTTTTCCGTGGAGCAGTAATGTGATGGAGAACATCGGGAGTTACCAGGTCGTCCAGGGTTTCCGGGTTGCTGAAACATTGTTTGTTGCCATGTATCCGCTCCTTGGCAGCAACAAGGGCGTTTTTCTTGAGGATTTTCATGAAATCATGGTTTCTTTTCTCATCCCCCATGATAATTGAAGAACATCTGGCCACATAGGATCTGATCCGTCCCTGAAAGCATTCTATGCCTGCCTGCTGGCAGAATTCCTTAAGGTCATTTTCAGGCAGGGTCGACAGTTCAATGTATCTGGCCTGAAGGTCTATTCTCCTCAAAAGCTCCAGCCACTGGTGCAGGGCGTATTTGCTGGAAAGCTCTGGAGCCATCTGTAGCACCTGCGGGTTTCCCCTGAGATAGGGGAAGCCCTTTATCTGGTAAGTCTCATTGCAGCGTACCCTGTCTTTTTCAATAAGTTTTTCCATGAAAAGCCACTTTTGAGCACATGTCTCACCCTTTGTGTGGCTGAAAAGAAAACCCTCCACCAGCTTCGTTTCTCCTCCCATTGAGGGAGCGGTATGACCCAGGATAATCAAGGGAAAAAGCAGGGTAAGAACTCGAATAATCTTCATATCTTCAAATTAGCACACAATAATGGCCGGATACCACTGGGGCACCCGGCCTGTTTTTTTTACTTTTTCATCTGGACAATAAATGGCTTTAACGGTTTCGGGCCTGATACCTTCTTAATGCGGCATGCGCATATCTTGAATTCAGGTTCCTTTGAGCCAGGGTCCCACACGTCATTGGTGACCTTGTTTATCATGCGATCCTGGTACATGTCGTGCCAGTACACAAATACCATGCCTTCACATGGACCCACATAGACCTTGGCAGGCAGGATGTTTTTGCCCCTTCGCGAGGTGACCTCCACCATGTCTCCAGGCTTGATTCCAAGCTTTTCAGCATCCTTTGGATTTATTTCAACGAAGGCATAAGGGTTTGCCCTCATGAGTTCATTGATCCTGCCGGTCATGCTGCTGGTATGCCAGTGGTCAATGACACGTCCTGTGGAGAGATAAAAGGGATATTCCGAATCAGGCGTCTCTTCTGCACCCTTCTGGGGCCTGAGCCAGATCCAGAGCTTTTTGTCCGGATGAGCAGGCCCATAGAACTGATAAGGCATTTCATTCTCGGCGTGTTTATCCGCCAAGGGGTCAATGCCCCGGACAAACTTGATGTCAGTGCCCCCTTTCAAGGCAAATTCCCTGGTGGGCGCCGGCCATTGTACGCCGTCCGGAAGCTGTTCCAGAACCTCATATGTAGCTCCCCTGAGATCATTGTCCCTGTCCTTGGTCAATTTCTGGGTGTATTCGTCCCAGATGGCCTTTGGGAGTTCATAGTCCGGTTCCTTGCCCATGAAGGGCTCCACGCATTTTTTGATGACCGGATCATTCAGCTCCTTGGAAAGCCTGATGGCCCATTCCCGCACAATCCAGACCTCGGGTTTGGCTTCTCCAGGGGCGTTTACCGCCTTTCTGGTAAGCTGGGACCGTCTTTCAGTGCAGCCGTAAACACCGGTCTTTTCGAAGATGAAGGCAGTGGGCAGTATAAGGTTTGCAAGCTCGGTGGTCCATGTAGGAAAGATATCGGTTACAACCATGAATAGGTCGTCCCGTGCCATACCTTTTACGTATTTGTCGCAATTGGGAAGGCTTTGGGCAGGACTCGTGCAGTTTATCCAGATGGCCTTTATCTTTCCCTGGTTTACTGCTTCAAACATTGCCATGGTGTGATAGCCAGGTTTTGGCGGGATGCGGCCCTGGGGTATGCCCCAAAGCCTTTCTACCTGGTGGCGCAGCTTGTCCTTTTTGACCAGCCTGTGGGCTGGCAGGATGTGGCAAAGGCCGCCACCCTCGCGTACGCCTCCACAGGCATTGGGCTGCCCGGTAAGGGAAAAGCTGTCGGCGCCTGGCTTGCATAATTGTCCTGTGAGGATGTGCAGGTTGTGGATAAGGTTGTTGGCCCATACACCCCGGCTTCTTTGGTTTATGCCCATGGTCCAGATGCTCATGGTGCCTTCAGAGGTAGCAAACCAGCGGGCCGCGGTCCTGATCTTTTCAGGTGTTATATTGCCCTTGCAGATCTGGGCGGCCTTCTCAGGGGTATAGGCGGAGACGAATTTCTTGTATTCTTCAAAAGAGACCTGTTTCTTTTTCTTTCCCTGCCTGAATGTAGCGTAATTATTAAGAAAATCCTCGTCGTATAGTTTTTCTTCAATTATTACGTAGGCCATTGCGTTCAACATGGCCAGGTCAGTGCCAGGTTCAAAGACCAGGTCCAGGTCAGCTATCCTTGAGGTGGGAGAGATCCTTGGATCGGCATTTATCACCTTGACCTTGTCCCTGTTATCCATTTTTCTCCTCATGATCCTTCTGAACAGCACAGGATGGGCCTCGGCCGTGTTGCTCCCAATTATGAAAAAGCAACTTGCCCTTTCAAAGTTGTCATAACCGCCAATGGGCTCGTCTGCACCAAAGGATGTAAGGTATCCTCCCACAGCACTTGCCATGCAAAGTCTCGGGTTGCCCTCGACATTATTGGTCTGGAGCCCTCCGCGCATTACCTTTTGAAAGAGATACGTCTCCTCAGTCAGGGCCTGGCCGGAGCCGTAATAGGCCACAGAATTATTGCCATGGGTTTTTACAGCCTTTGCAAACTCCTTTGCCGCAATATCAAGGGCTTCGTCCCATGAAATTTCCTTGAACGGCTGGTCCTTTTTTGCCCGGTAAAGGGGTTTTTTCAGGCGTTCAGGGTGGTTTTGCCCCATCAGCTTGTAAAAGAGCATTCCCTTCATGCAAAGATAGCCAAAGTTGGTCCTTGATTTGGATATCCCCCTGAGGGCCACTGCCTGACCGTTTTTTACGCCCAGTTCCAGACGGCAACCAGAACCGCAAAGGCGGCATGTGCCCGGATGCCAGGTGTCTGCGTCAGCAGCCTGGGCTTCTCCCTCAAGGCTGATGGGAAGGTTCATCCCCACGTATGATGCTGCAGTAAGGGCAGCAGTTCTTTTTATGAATTCTCTTCTTGAAAGGCCCATAGGTGTCCTCCTCCCTTACTTGTGTGCGAAAAAATTATGTGCTGGATGGCAGACCCAGCATTTTTTATCCTTTGGTCGCTTTAAATACTGGGCATTGTGACAGGCGGCACAATTGGTTTCATCAGGCTCAACACGGAAGTTCTCATAGGTCCCGTGGCATTGGAAGCATTTTACATTGGCAATACCGTGGACAGAATCATACCACTGCTTGTAAAGGTCTGGCGTGACGTCCTTGTGGCACTGGGCGCATGGAGTCAGTTTTTCCTGCTCAGACAGTTGTGGATGAGATGGCCCAGATGATTTAATGCCTTCCGTGCCCGTCCTGGATGTGCCGGCAGTACAGGCAGATGCCACGGAAAACATGATCAGCAACAGGCCCAATCTTAGAAGTTTTCTTTTCACTTTCCCCCTCCTTAAAGACAAAGGGCCGGATTATCCGGCCCTTTTTTTGTTTAAAGTTAGAATGTGATCCTGAACTCTGCGTAGAAGAAATCAAGGTCGTCATCCTTGGTGAAGACCTGTTCTACAACATCGTCACCCCAGACATGGCTGTAATAGAGATCCAGTCCCATGCTGACCCCATAGGCCTTGTAGATGTCCTTGATAAACAGGGACAGGTCCCACATGGTGCCCAGGTCATCGTCGTCAAAGCCGCCTGCAGGCCTGATACCCTTGTAACCGAAAATATCAGGCCTTGTCATACCTGAACCCTGGTACCAGGCGTCTTCCTTTTCTGTGAGCCACAGCCTGGTGAAATCGGTACGGACCAGCACGTTCTTGAGGGGTTTGACCATCAACTGACCAAAACCATAGGTGGTGTTCATCAGGTTAAACCATGGAGTCATGGCGTAGATGCGAAGGGTAGGCAGCATCTGGAAAAAGGTATCGCGATCGTTGTCATTTGGATCATCATCGCCTGAACCCCTGAAATAACCGCCGCGCACCCAGGGCTGCCACATGATGTCTTCGAACTTGTATCCACCTTCCAGGGCCACTGCATATGCGCTCTGGTCATTTCTACCCCAGGTACCAGACTGGTAGTCGCCCCAGCAGAGCATGTCAAAGCTGCCAGGCCCCACCTTGGGCGTCACATAGATGATATGGCCGCCGAAGTTGTTGATTTCCGGATCCTGGTTTGGAAGACCACGGTCATCATTGTAATAATAGTAGAAAAGCTGTGCATCGAGTCCCTGGACAACTGAGTCCTTCAGGGTGAATACGGCTGTGACCAAGTCTATATCGTGGGATTTGTAACCGTTGTAATCATCGTCCATGTAGTCCAGATAGAAGCCACCGGGTGTGGGCTGAAACCCCGCCACAGTGACATTGTATGCCTTGTCATCCCATGCTACCTGGAAACCGTCAAAGGAGCGGCCTACACGCGACCACTCGAACCCGCCGATGAGCCTCTGGGAGACGCGCAGTTTCCTGAGCCACTGGAGCCTTTTGTTCTTTGGCTTGGTCTTGTATTCAAGTCCGCTGTTATACTTGAAACGGCCAACTGTGGCACTGAGGTTTTCAAAGCCCGGAAAGCGCCCCCTGAGCCAGGCCTGGTCGATACCCACCTTACCTACGTCCCTGGCGCCATTGTTCTGCCCAAAATAGAGAGCACCTGTTCCATAGGATGCCTTCCTGGGAAGACCGAAAAACTGGGTCCAGTTAAATTCCCCAAATGCATCTATGTAATTGGAATTAAATCCGAATCCAAGCCGCATCTTGCTGGAAACAAAATCATACTGATCGTCCACCGTGTTTGGTTTTTCAAAGGTTGACCAGTTCTCGTACCTGATCTCTTCCTTGAATTTGATATAGGCATTGTCATTGATCTTGTAAGCAAAGGCATTTGCCGTAACCAAAAAACACAGCAGCAGGATGGTAATAAAAAGTGGTCTTTTCATCTTTTTCCCTCCTTTGAATAAATGGAACAAGGCTGTGGCTCCCTAAAACCACAGCCTTTTTAAAATTAAGCTCTTGGGTGAGCTTGCCTATTAAAGAGGACCGCTGCTCATTACAGTGCTGAGATCCTCAATCCTGTTATTCTTCATACGCCAGTCATAGATCTGCTGCAGATCCTTGTAAACCTGGAAGACCTGGAAGAAACCATGCCAGTGAGCATAGTCAGGTCCGTTCATTGCTGCGCCCTGGCGGGCACGCCTTCCTGTATGATGCCACAGGTAGTACATAAGCTCCTGGAAACCATCCTTCCATGGATCCTTTCCAAGAAGTCCCTTGGCTGCAAGTTCCTTCTTCATTTTTACAGCACCATCCCAGTACATGTTGTAAAGGGCTACGGCATCATCAAGGGTATTGATTTCCTTGGTGATCTGAGTCGGGCCGTGGCAATTGGCACAAACCTGCCTCATGAGTTTCGCACCCTTTTCACCATCACCCCTTTCACCAGACCTGATAACGCTCTTTTTGTGAACCAGGTCCCATTTCAGTCTTTCATTTATATTATGGGTGGTGGTCAGGTCGCCGATACCGCTCATATGGCATGTTGCACAGGTAGGAGCAGTGTAATCCCCAGGCTGCCATGCATCAGGAGCACTGTCCCATTCCCAGTCCTCTCCGTGAGTGCTGAATATCTGTCCATGCTTGCTTTCTATATAGATTTCAATGTCCGGATGGTCTGGACCAAGGTGACAGCTTGCGCATGCCTCAGGCTTTCTTGCTTCAGTCACTGAGAACTGGTGCCTTGTATGGCAGACTGTACAGGTGCCAATAGATCCGTCAGGATACCTGGTACCAACGCCGCCTGGCCATGTGTTTTTAACAGGCTTGTGGTCAGGACCGAGTTCGACTTGACCGCCATGGCACATCTGGCAGCCTGCTTCCCTGGAAGCCCAGTTGCTGGAATTTCCGTGCTTGTTCCCAATAAATCCACCGCCTTCCAGGTTGTAGATGAGATTGATCATCTTCTTGTTGTCCACTACCGGCGCACTTGCAAGCTTGGCATGGCCGCTTTTCAGGAACTGTTCAACCTCCTGTGGATGACAGCGGGAACAGGTCTTTGAGGAAACCATTGGTGAAATATAGATATTGGTCCCCTTGAGGCCTGAACACTGGCTTGCCATGGGTGAGCTTTTCTCTACCACGTGGCAGTCGTAGCAGGAAACAGCTGCGTGAGCCATCTTTCCCAGTTTCCAGGAGTCAATAATGCCTGGAGTCTTCTTTGAATGGCATTCAATACATTTTGTTGCCTCGGGGCGGACCCCTCTTTTGATCACCAATTCCTTATGAAGTTTGGGTGATGTTTGTTTCTGCTGGCCCTGTTCCTGTGCAACAGCCGAGTTTGCTCCAACTGCAATGAAGCAAGCTGTCATACAGATGATGCCCATCTTTCCAACTAAACCTTTCATGTTTACCCTCCTTTGTTAAATTAAAAATTTATCTTTTTGTGCTGTATGTATCAGTTTTCCTGGGAAGACCTTGATTCCCCCATTCTATGCATCCGCACAATGATGTTCTGTTAAAAATCTCACTGTTTCCCTTGTTTATTGCTCTTTTTGAGCAATTTCCCTGAATTCCGTAACCAGATCACCATGGCCTACCTCATGATGGCAGTCGATACAGGTGCGCTTTGTCTGACCCACGATGTATGCCTTGTGGGCTGTAAACGCCTTGACCGGAATTCCCGGAGCTACAAGTTTCTTGTGGCATTCCTTGCATCCTGATTCGTATGCCTCATGAACGTATGGACCACGATTTTTCCAGATTTCCAGCCAGGGGGTCTTTTTCTTCATGGCGTGGGCCTTCATGTCATGGAGTCCTGCCTGGGTCTTAACCTTGAGATAGTTGGCCAGGCTGTCATGGGGAAGATGGCAGTCTACACATCTGGCCCTGACGGCGCCCATGGAGTCTATGCCGTGCTTGCCTGCAGCCCAGGTCTTGTAAAAGGGGTTCATTTCATGACAAGAGTTGCAGAATTCTACCGTGCTTGTGGACTTAACCTGCTTGGCAGTGAAAAAGGCGATCAAAAGAGCGATGAGGAAGGCAATAACACATGCTACTATGGTTGATCCCTGGTGGCTGTTCAAGATTCTCATAAAACCCTCCTGAGTTGGACAATTAGAATCTGAATTCATTGCTTAGATATATTAACTAATTT
>QOAL01000050.1 GCA_003978135.1 Thermodesulfatator sp. | reverse complement strand
TCTTTCAAGATT
The DNA here is from genome assembly GCA_003978135.1 of Thermodesulfatator sp. Classification (GTDB taxonomy): domain Bacteria; phylum Desulfobacterota; class Dissulfuribacteria; order Dissulfuribacterales; family QOAL01; genus QOAL01. Next base: position 10,051 of record QOAL01000050.1, on the reverse strand, counting down.
TCACCAAGAGGAAGCCAGCTTTGGCCGCACTCAAGTTTGTAGGTTTGTCCGGGTATGTATCCAGAAAGAGTAGGTAGCCCGCACAGCGGCTGTTGGTGAAATCTTGAAAGGAATGGTCGTCCCCAGGCTATTAGGACAGATAGGGAATGCTGCCATTCAGGTTTGATATTTATCTTTGTCCGGTTTTCTGCTATTTTTTGGATTGACTGCATGAGAGCCATTGTCCAAAATGCACATAATAAAATCTGAATTGAGTGATTGCTTAGGCAAAAAGGTTATGGCCGAGGTGTGACTATGAAATACAAAGTTGCTATTAAAAAGACAGAAGAGGGTTATGCAGTATGGGTTCCCGGCCTGCCAGGTTGCTGGTCTCAGGGCAGAACAGAGGAAGACGCCATGGAAAACATCAAAGATGCCATCCAGTCCTATCTCGCTGCCGTGGAAGAGCTGACCAAGGATGCCGAAGCCCGCTATGTCGAAGTAGTCAATGCCTAAACTGCCAGGCATAAATCATCAACGGGCTGTCAAGGCCTTTCAAAAGGCAGGTTTCTGAATTGTTCGTGAAGGAAAACACATTACAATGACCAATGGGGAGCGGATCATTACTATTCCCCGTGCAAATCCGGTTAATGCCTTTACTATGGCAGGTATTGTCAAAGATGCCGGCATGGACATCAATGAATTCAAGAAACAGCTGTAAATTGGCAGGTAACATTTTTTTGCTATGTGCCTTACAATCAAAAATAAATGTGTTTGAAAGCCATCGCTGATCTTTATTGGTCAGGGGGAGCATGACTGGTATCAGAACCCAGAGACAAAAATTTCTCAGCCTATTCCGAGACATAAAGAGATAAATCAAAGTCTTGCAAGGCATATTCTCGACATGCTTAAGGCCAAATAAGAACCGATTATAGAACCGACTCGGCACAAAATGCCTTGTGTCGTTTCCCGAGACGCTATTTCGTGAAAAATCCATAATCTTCTGAAAAAACTGTTTCATTCAGGGATGTCTCCTGGCATCCATCCTACAAGACATCAAGCCTTAGCGGGCTTGGCCGTCCTATTGACATACTCCATGACGTTTACATCCGGGTCCTGAATATTGCAGTGCGTTATGACAGGGTTGCAGGATTCTTTCATTCCTCGTCCCTGGCCATCGCCTCCCAGGGCTTTTCTGTCTTCACAGCTGCAGATGGCCAGATGAGGCTGGTTGTTGGAACCGATCTTGATGTAGCTAAAAAAACAAGATGGTATTAATTTTATCCTCGGGATGTCAGTGATCTTTTTGTAATCGTTTGGCGCATGGAATGGTGTGTTTTTCAGTTACTATTCCAAAAAACAACGAACAGCTATTACATTTTGTTCTAAGATTGGTTGGAGAATACATGAAACAAATATCCGTGGGATTTCGGCTTTCATGCCTGGCGGCTGTTTTATTAATTACAGTTGCCTTTTTTAATACGCAGACCCCCTTGGTATGGGCTGGCGAGCCACATGATTTCCTTAAACAAATTAATTCCAGAACCTTTCCGAAGGCCCATTGTGTCCTGGCAAAAGAGGTTGATGTCATCAAGGTTAGAGATGACGGTACCTATAAGGAGCGGGATGAAATCTTCCTGTCTGTTCTGGATGAAAAGGGCAGGGATAGCCAGCTTGTCCAACGCTTTTTCATTAACAAGCATTATGAAAGGCTCTCTGTTTCCAAGATGGAGGTTATTAAGCCGGATGGAACGGCTATAGAGGTGGACCTAGACCGAAACTCTCGTCTCACCAGTCCTACATCAACCAGCCGCATGAATATTTATGATCCTTCACAGAAGGTGCTGAATGTATTCTTGCCAGGACTGGAACCCGGGGATACCATCCACTACGTTGTTGAAACGGACAATTTCAAGTCTATGATCCCAGGCCAGTTTTACAGCAGGTACACAATCCAGCAATCCTTCCCGGTCAGGTACATAGAGCTGGAACTGGAGCTTCCCAAGGGAATGGTGCTCCATCATCTTCTCAAGGACCGCTGTCCTGATTCTTCCGTTGATTTAAAAAAGGAGACACGCAAGGGGAAGACCAGATATATCTGGAAATTCCAGCATGTAAGGGAAATAGTACCTGAACCCTATATGCCCGAACCTTCCAGGATTGCCATGCGCCTGCTCTGCTCCACTATTTCTTCGTGGAAGGCTGTATCCATCTGGTACTGGAACTTGGTGGAGCCCAAATTGAAGGTGGATGACGAGATAAAGGCTGTAGTGGAATCCTTGACCCATGACAAAAAGACCGACAGGGAAAAACTCGAAGCCCTTTTCTATTTTGTGGCCAGGAAGATCAGGTATCTGGGCATAACAGAGGAAGCCAATAGGCCCGGTTTTGAGCCTCATGATGTTACTTTGACTTTTAGCAGAAGGTACGGGGTCTGCAGGGACAAGGCAGCGCTCCTTGTGGCTATGCTGCGTGAGGCCGGTTATCCAGCGGTCCCGGTAATGATGCGCGCTGGAGGCAAGCTTGATCCTGAAATTGCAGTTCCATATTTCAATCACGCCATCGTGGCAGTGATGGATGAAAATGCCAGGCCCAGGCTTTATATGGACCCGACGTCTGAAACAAGCAGGCAATTTTTACCAGACTATGAACAGGATTCCTCCTGCCTTCCGGCAACAGCACAGGGAACAGGATTGCTCCTTACTCCTGTTAAGGCCCCGGACAGCAACCTCTTTGTCATGGAAATCAAGGACAGGGTGGGCAATGACGGCGTCCTTAAGGGCAATTTGAAGGTCACCTCGGCAGGATTTGCAGATACCATGTTCAGAACCATCCTTATGAGAAAATCAAAGGATGAGCAGGAAAAATTTCTAAAGGTATTTCTTATAAGAAAACATCCAAGGCTCAAAATCAAAAATCTTTCCTGGCATGAGCCGGAAGACACCAGTAAGAATTTTTCCTTTCAATGCGATTTTGAAATACCCGGTGCCCTGAAAAGATCCGGACAGTTTTTTGCCTTTTCTTCAGCCAGTGGTCTGGGCCTGATGGATGCCTGGCTGCTGAACAGGGCCGCAATGGTTAAAAGATCGTATCCCCTTAAGATTGACTACACATTCAAGACGGTGGTGAAGGAATCAGTGCAAATTGCGCTCCCTTACTGCAGCATAGAACTTCCGGAGACCGTGGACATAGATAACAGGTTTCTGTCATACAGGACTGCGTATTCCATCCTGAAGGACGGAATAGATATTGAGAAAAGCCTGAGTATCAGGCAACTGGAAATACCGCCAGACAAATATCATGTCCTGCTGAGGGCCCAGGCTGACCTGGGGGCCTCGTCTCTCAAAGCCATGGAGTTTGTTTCATGTGAGGGAGGGACAAAATGAAATCCAAATCCTGTCTTCTTCGTCTGAAAATGCAGTTTTTGCACATTTCGTTTTTTTTAGTCATTTTTGTTCTTGTTCCAAGTCTATGCTGTTTCGCCGGAGGAACAGTTCAGCCTGTTGCCAAGCCAGATGCGGTAAATCTGGTTATCAAAAAACATTACAGGTTGGGCCAGGATGGAAATTACACCCAGACCCTGTATTTCAAGACCCTAATCAACACGTACAAGGGTCAGAAGGACAGGGGAGATTTTAAATTCGGGTATAACAGCGCATTTGAGAAGGTTACCGTAAAACTGGCAAGAACCATTTTGCCCGATGGCAGGGTGGTGAAGGTAGGTCCCAAGGAGATCAATGATATTACAGATCCTTCCACTCAAAAGGCCTCCATTTTTTCCGGTGCCAGGATGAAAATTGTAAACTTTCCTGCAGTTGAAAAGGGCTGCATCATTGAACTGGAAATGGAAAAGCAATCAAAGCTTCCCTTTTTTGCCATGGAATCGTTCAGGCTTGCAGATCCCACCAGGGAAAAGAGCGTGGTCATAGACATGCCCAGGGACCAAAGTTTGAGTTTTCGACTTGCCTTTAAAGGCGTTCGTTTTTCAGAAAAAACCAGCAATGGAAGAAGAGTGCTTGAATGGACAGGTCGGGGGCTTGAAAAAGACCCTGATGATCCCCTGAGTCCGCCCTTGGAAAACCTTGATCATACCCTTGTTGTTTCGCAGTTTGCATCATGGACAGAAGTGTCCCAATGGTTTACGCATATCCTGCTGGATAACCTCAACAGGCAGAATTGGCCTGGGCTCTCCCATGGATTCAAGTCGGCCACAGATGCAGATGGCCTCTACTGCCTTCTTGAAAACCGTTTGAAGATACTGCCCCTGAATCTTTTTAAGACCAAGCTTGTTTTCCAGGCCCCTGTGAAAACAAGAGAGTCTGGTTATGGCACCCAGTTTGATGCTGCTGTTCTTTTTTATGCCTTACTGAAGGCAAAGGGTTTGTCTCCTGAATTGCTTGCAGCAAGCTCCCGGGGTGTCTGGATGAAAGGGCTTGAAAACGTGTTTTATCCAGGGTGTCTTGATACCGTGCTGGTAAAGGCAGATGGTCGATACTATTCCTTTGACAGAAAAGAGCTTTCTCCAGGAATAACAGGTATGCATGGTCAATTGGCGCTTTCCCTTTCCTCTGGAAGATTTGAAGTAATAAAGGACAGTCGTGAATCAGGCAAGGCTCTTTTCTACACAGTCAAAATCGTAGATCCATCAGACTGCGAATATACCTATTCAAGCACCCTTTCTGGAACCACGGCCCAGGAAATCAGGAGGATGTTCAAGTATCTCACTCCCGGGGAATTCCAGGTGAGAAGCTCCATGTTTTTTCATTCTCTGCACCCCTTGGCAAGGCCGGTTGGGGATCTGGAGATATCCAGTCTTCAGCCCCTGGCTGGACCAGTGAAGATCAAGGCCGTTTACAGTGTAAATGATTTTCATATCGCCAGTGGAGGGGGATTTGTAGTTCCTGTGCCCAGGAGTTCCGGCCTTGACGCCATTGCCTCCTGCCTTTCGGGCAGGAAGGATCCGGTCTTTATCCGTAGCAACAAGTCGTCACAGGTAGTTTTTGACATTTCAATGCCAGATTCCTACCAGCTTCTTGGATTTCCACAGGGCTTCAGCGGCAGACTTGGACCTGTTTCCTGGCAAAACTCATGTAATGCCACGGGTATGAACATACATTGTGTACGCAGGATTACTGTGAAACGAGGCTTCGTAGAAAATGGTGAAGAATTTGCCAGGCTGAAACAGGTTGTTTTCAGGTTGCTGGATCCAGAGGAAAACAGCATCAGGTTTTTGCCAGCCGACTGAAACAGGGTTGGGGAGGCAAGATTTGCTACAAATAGCGGGTCCAGCTTCCCGGGTGTCTCTTTTTGAAGTCCCTGTACCAGAGACATAGGTAGTAAAGTATTACCAGCAGGACCACGGTTAGTATGTAAACCTCCCTGATGGTGAGGAAACCCCTCAGGCCCAGCCAGGTGGCACTGCCTTCCAGCACAATTCTGTGAATCAGATAGAAGAACATTGCAGTCTGTCCGAACACCAGCAGGACGCCGTTGGGATTAGGCGTAATTCGTTTTTCAACTGCCATGAAAAGTGCAAGACAGAGGCACATGATCCCTGTTTCAAGGGACATGTAAGTGAGGGAAGGGGGATATTTGCTCACGTGGAGCCATTGAGCCAGAGTGTTGCCTTCCCTGTACAGCCACATGTTTCCATAGCCGTTGAAGTACCTGAATATCAGAAATATCAGCAGGCAGACGATTCCTGCGGTCAGGACGAGATTCTGGGGAGACATTATGACCTTTTTGCCTGCGAGATACTCCACGAGATACCTGCCGAAGGCCCAGCCCAATACCATGATGGACAGCCACGGGATCAGCGGATAGTTGATGGTAACCCCCGGGACCTTGTAGAGGGCAACGGTTAGGCCTGCAAGCACTGTCTGATGACCTGTAATGGGATTCCAGACAAGGCCTGTTATGTATTCTCCTCCAAACCACCAGGCCAGGGCCAATGCCACAAGCCAAGTTGTAGAAAGCCTCCGTATGAATGCCATGGCCATCATGGCAGCACCTATTGCATAGAGTACCTGGAAGGTTAATCTCCAGGAGAAAAACGATATGACAGTCGGGTCAAGGGCGGCAATAAATGCACCTCTTTTCAGTATGCCCTTGTCTATTTCCCAGGCAGGCTGTCCCCTGGAAACCCTTCTTTCAACGCTTATGGCCAGGGCCGTTCCTGCAAGAAAAACAAATGTAGGTGCACAGATATGGGTGAACCACCGGGTAAGAAATACAAAATCAGGCAGCGGGGTTCCCGGCTGGAATAGGAATGCCGAGTCTGTGGCAAAATGATTGACATCATAGGCCATTGAGACGTGGTCAAGAACCATAAGGATCATGACCAGGCCTCTCATCCAGTCGATGGATTCAATTCTTTTGGATTTAGGTGATGGAGCTACAGTATTTGTCAAGAATTTGCCCGCCTTTTCATCCCAACCAAGCGAAATCAGAGATTATTGCCAAGTCTTCAGGAGATAAATTGAAAAACAAGGCTATTCTTTCAAATATGGCTTGTCAAGGCGGGAGCATTTCCGGTTTGCCCTCACAGCATGCGACGAGCATTCTTTCACAATTCAACAGGCCGCAGTGACGGATCCCTCTAGCGAACATATCCACACCTTATAAAGTCAAACGGGACAAATTGAATGTTTACAGTTTGACAGGCATACTGCCGTATCCGGCTCTGGTAAGGCGGTTAGCACAAAGTATTTTTCGTCCTTGACACAAATTACTAATTAAGATAAAAAAGATATTAATTAATGGAGTTCAGAATCAAGTGGGGGATTTCATTGTCTCAACAGTTCAGATTGTCCGTTTTCAAGTAAAGGATCTGAGAAAGTGATCGGGACAGGAGAAAAAAGCCAGGGCCAGGAGAGGCAGGCCATTCTCATTCGTATTAAAGATCTCTACGTCCAGGGTGCGAGGTCCATGCGCCTGGGCAAGACCCTTTGGAAGATCATAGGTATAAAGCTCTTTATAATTTTTTTTGTGTTCAAGTTGTTCTTCTTCCCAGATTTTTTTCAAAAATACTTCACCAGTGATTCTCAGCGGGCGGAGCATGTCATAAACGTACTGACAGATATTCCCAGTGTCCCTTTAAAGGTTTCAAAAACAAACATTGACAGGAGGTAGGTTATGATTGACCAAGTCGACCTGAGCCTGGTCAACTGGGCCAGGGCCCAGTTTGCATTGACTGCAATGTACCACTGGCTTTTTGTTCCTCTCACCCTGGGGCTTACATTTCTCATTGCCTTTTTTGAGACAATTTACGTAAAAACAGGCAGTGAGCAGTGGAAGGAACTGACCAGGTTCTGGATGAAGCTCTTTGGTATCAATTTCGCCATCGGTGTTGCCACAGGCATAATCCTTGAGTTCGAGTTTGGTACAAATTGGTCCAACTACTCGTGGATGGTGGGAGATATCTTTGGTGCACCGCTGGCCATTGAAGGCATAGTCGCCTTTTTCCTGGAAGCCACTTTTTTTGCAGTAATGTTCTTCGGCTGGAACAGGGTATCAAAAGGCTTCCATCTTCTTTCAACCTGGATGGTGGCCATAGGCTCAAATCTTTCGGCCCTGTGGATCCTGGTGGCCAACGGTTGGATGCAGCACCCAACAGGTATGGCATTCAATCCTGATACTGCACGGTTCGAGATGCAGAATTTTTTCGATATTATCCTTTCCCCCTATGCAATAAGCAAGTTCACCCATGCCACTACCTCTGGTTTCGCCCTTTCCTCGTTTTTCGTCATCGCCGTTTCCTCCTATTACCTGGCCAAGAAGCGCCATGTACTCATGGCGAAACGCAGCATCGCAGTGGCCTCTGTCTTTGGACTTGTTGCTTCCCTGATGCTGGCATATACGGGTGATGAGGCCGCCTTTCTTGATGCCAAGCACCAGCCCATGAAACTTGCTGCCATGGAAGGCCTTTGGGAAGGGACAACCAATGCGCCTATCGTTGCTGTGGGCATTATAAATGGCATGAAAAGGCCAGGGGATTTTCACGAGCCCTTTGTTTACGAGGTGAAGATACCCGGAATGCTTTCTCTCCTTGCCAACAGACAGGCTGGAAGTTTTGTGCCTGGTATAAATGATCTAGTTTATGGGAACAAGGAGCAAGGCATAATGGGTGCAACCGACAAGGTTGAAAAAGGCAGGCTTGCAGTGAAATACCTTGCCGACTACAAACATGCCCAGAAGGAAGGAGATATCAAAAAGGCCTCTGCGGCCTTGGTCGAATTCAAGAAGTACCAGCAATATCTTGGCTACGGACATCTGAAATCCCCAGAAGAAGCTGTGCCTCCGGTTCCCCTTACCTTTTATTCGTTTCACATGATGGCAGCCGTAGGTTCTGCCATGATCCTTATTCTCTTTCTTTACTTTTTTTATACCGCCCGTGGAAAGCTCGAAGAGGTACGCTGGCTCTATCCCGTTGGAATCCTGTTCTTTTTTCTGGCCTATGCAGCAGGAGAGGCAGGCTGGGTGGTTGCAGAAGTTGGAAGACAACCCTGGGCCATCCAGGGGCTTCTGCCCGTAAGTGTTGCCAGAACGGATATAGCACCTGTAAACGTGAAGCTGACCTTTTTCATGTTTCTCGCAACATTTACCCTGCTTCTCATAGCAGAGGTCAAGATAATGCTTAAACAGATTCAGATCGGTCCAAAGGAGGTGGCGTAAATGATAGGTAGCCTGGATCATAGTACCTTGCAGCAGCTGTGGTGGGTTCTTGCCTCGGTTGTAGGCTCGCTTTTCCTGTTTCTTACCTTTGTTCAGGGCGGACAGACGCTGATCTGGCAGCTTGGGAAAAATGACACGGAAAAATCTCTTATAATCAACTCCATTGGCAGAAAATGGGAACTTACCTTTACAACCCTTGTTCTTTTTGGCGGGGCACTTTTTGCTGCCTTTCCAAAGTTTTATGCCACTAGTTTCGGGGGTGCCTACTGGGTATGGATTGCAATACTCTTCACCTTCATAGTACAGGCTGTCAGCTTTGAGTACAGGAAAAAGCCGGGAAATCTCCTGGGGGCCACTGGCTATGAGTTGTTTCTGTTTATCAATGGTGCCGTAGGTATATTATTGATAGGAACTGCCGTGGGAACATTTTTCACAGGTTCCAATTTCATCCTCAATGAATACAATTTCGTAAGGTGGACAAATCCACTGCGGGGCCTTGAGGCAGCCGGAAATATTTTCAATGTCAGTCTTGGCCTGTTTCTGGTCTTCAATGCCAGGGTGCTGGGCGCACTGTATCTTCTTAATAACATAGATTTTTCCGGCCTTGACGATTTCAGGCAGCGGACCAGGGATGCGGTTTTAAGGAATTTCCTGTGCTCCCTTCCCTTCCTTCTGGTGGTAGTTGCCGGACTTCTCACCATGAAGGGCTTCAACGTGGATCCTGTTACCGGGAAGGTGGATATGGTAGCCTTCAAGTATCTCAAGAACCTGCTGGCCATGCCCCAGGTCCTGGTGCTCTTGTTGGCTGGTCTCGGCCTTGTGATTTATGCGGTGAAACAGACCATGACAAAGCAGAAGGAGAATGGAATATGGTTCGCCGGCATAGGAACTGTTCTGGTGGGGCTGGCTGTATTTTTTACAGCAGCATTCAATAATACGCCATTTTATCCTTCAAAGGCAGATCTTCAGTCCAGTTTGACAATATACAATGCATCCAGTTCACATTATACCCTGACAGCCATGACATACGTGGCGTTTATCATTCCTGTTGTCCTGGCCTACATCGCCTACGTATGGTACCAGATGGACAGGACTAAGCTGGAAGCATCCGAGGTGTCCGGCCAGGAAGCTGAGGAAAACTATTAACCGGTGTCCATCCGGAAATAGGCAATTTTGTTCGAGGGCGAGGCGCAAGGAGACGAAAAAGCGCAGTGTACTGGGCGTACATGAGATTTTTCGCTGACGAGCAACACAGTCATCGGGCAAAAGGGCCATTTATGGATGGACACTAACCAGTTTTGACAAACACGAGGAGGAATAACATGACAGGATTTCTTATAGGCTGCTGGATTGCAACTATTGTCGTCTCCCTTGGAATATCCATGATGTTGTTGAACAA
>QOAL01000176.1 GCA_003978135.1 Thermodesulfatator sp. | reverse complement strand
CGGGTGTGCAGTGATTTTCCCTGTAAATCCTGCACGGCAAAAGGAGGCAAAATAGTTGGTGCCTCCAATTCACTGAAAAAGTAAATCTTGAAGGACATGGTCGTCCTTAGGCTATGGGAACCAGAAGTAATGCTTCCTTTTTTCTTGCATTTTTGTCTTGCGCTCATTATATTATGAGCACAAGACTAATACGAAAGGAGGTGTTAGATTATGCCTGGATTTGACAGAACAGGCCCGGCAGGCGCAGGCCCTGGTACCGGCTGGAAACAAGGACGCTGCTTTGGCTTTGGTACCCGTGGCGCTGGCAGAAGCAGGACCGGCGGATTCTGGCGGAGATTCGGCCCAGGCCCATGCAGGCGCTTTGGCGGTTTTGGCGCCGGATTCGGTTGGGGCAGGCGCGGAAATGTTCCTGCTGGCCAGGACAGGGATGCCCTGCTGGAAGAAAAATCCTGGCTCGAAGAAAAACTAAGAGCCATAGAAGACCGGCTTTCCTCCATCAGGTCTTGAAGACTGAGGCAGGTTTAAGGCCCTGAATCCAATGGAGCCTCGAAATCACCAGAACTATTCGAGGCTTCTTGGAAATTGGTTTTCCTTGATAAGATTCAGACAGCGCCTTGCACATCGTTTTCAAGCAGGCCCTTTTCCCCCTTTTTTATTGCCTGGGTGGCAAGGCTGTCTGCAATTTCGTTTTCTGCATGACCGGCATGACCGCGCACCCATTTCCACGTCACCTTGTGTTTCTGACACAGGCTGTCGAGTCTTTTCCAAAGATCTTCATTTTTAACCGGTTTATTGCCAGCCCGTCGCCAGCCACGGTTCTTCCAGCCTGGAAGCCAGGTGGTGATGCCGTTTTTTACATACTGGGAGTCTGTTGTAATAATTACCTTGCATGGGTGTTTCAGTGCCTCCAGTGCCCTGATGGCAGCCAGAAGCTCCATTCGGTTGTTTGTAGTGCGGGAAGAATAGCCTGAAAGCCTCTTTTCATGCTCCTTGTATCTGAGAAGCGCCCCCCATCCCCCTGGGCCTGGATTGCCTGAGCAAGCACCATCTGTAAATATCTCGACCACCTTTTCTTTCATTTTGTTTCAGTCTTTTCCAGGGCCGCGGGCTGACTTTTTTCTCCCCATGTCTTGGCCGTGCCTATCCTGGTGGGCAGAAATATGTGCACAACCGTCCCCTGCCCTTCAACGCTCGAGATACTTATTGTGCCTCCGTGTTCCTCTATTATCTGCTTGACCACGCAAAGTCCGAGCCCGGAACTTTTCTCCTTTGTCCCAAAAAAAGGAACAAAGATATTCTTTAATATTGATTCCGGCATGCCAATGCCGTGATCTATAATTTCCACCTTGGCGCCGTATTTTGCACGCATTGTTTTTACTTCAATGGTGTCACCTTCACTGCTGGCCTCAATGGCATTTCGAAGACAATGGACAATGCTGAGCTTTATGAGATTGGCATTTGCTTCCACCAGCAGCGGGCTGTCATTGACATCAAGGCGAATATTGATTCCCTTGGCCTGGGCCTCGGGAAGTATCATGTTTACTGCAGAATGGGCAATCTTGTTAAGATCCGTAATGGTAAAGGCCCACTTGAGCTCTCCCTTTATTGTTTCGAATTTCTTGACTATATTGTCAAGCCGTGTCACCTGATCCAATATGGACTTGAGATATTGTCGAAGTTCTTCTTCCGAGGGAGACTTATTGAGGATCCTTCGTATCATCCCGCCAATAATCATTACCGGATTCCTGATTTCGTGGGCAACATTCAAGGCAAGTTCCGCCCTGGTCCGTTCTGAAACAAGGATCTCCGTATTTTGATTCAGGTTCAGGAGTTCCTGGCTGATACGCTCTATCTTTTTCTTGTCTTCTCCCATTTTTTCCATGACCCGCTGCATCTTGCGAAAAAACAGCGTGATAGAGGTTATCATGAAAAAAACAGCAGTATTGATAGAGCCGCTGACAGGTGAAAGCTCCATCCAGCAGTCCTTTTTACCAAGAAATAACAGGATGTGCTTGACGATATGTCCCAGGGGCCTGGAAAGGGAAAAGGCAAGAAGCGCTGCAACAAGCCAGTTGAGATAGCTGTAAAACACATTTTCCGGCCTTGTTTTGGAAATCTCTCTTGAAATCCTGAAACACAACAGGGAAATAATTATCATGGCCAGGCTTCCGGCCACGTCCACAGCTATTATGGGTGTGCAGATGGAAAACATCCTTCTCGTTTATCCAGACGTCTCTGAAATTTTTTGTTCCTCTGAACGCAGGTGTTCCAGGAGCCCCTTCAGGCCGGCGTAAAAGAGCAGCATGGCTGACACACAAACAACATTGTCCAGTTTGCAAACGTACCATATCCAGAATTTGAGTCCTGCCTGCGGTGGTACAGAGGACGGACAGTTTACCAGGCTGTAAAGAGATATCATGTGCCCTGTGAATGTGACCACATTCCAGGCTGCCAGGAGAAGGAAGCCGGCTGCAACGAGTTTCCAGCAAGACTTTTGCCAGATGGAACTCCTTTTTATCATGAAAAAGAGCCATAGCATGGCTGCACCGAAACAGATATGTCCAAGCTGGTGAACGTACACCCCTTCCCTGGCGCCATGTTCCTGGAAGGCATGGACACAATCCGGGAAAAACATCATGTACAGAAAGACAGAAATAAAAAATGTATTGTAAAGATATTTCGTCATTTCAGCGGATAAATTCTATTTTTCACAATTTATAACCTGTTTCCACTATAAATCGTAACAATACCCAGGGTCAAAGGTTTGTATTGAACATTTACAAAACCTGCCCTTTTCATCATGGTGCAGACCTGTTTTTGGGAATAGAATCCCTCAATGGAATCTGCAAGGTATGTATATGCCTCCTTGTCTCCGGAAATCATGCCTGCCAGGTTGGGAAGTATCCTGTGGAGATAGAATCTGTAAAGACGAGAAAAAACGGGATTGGATGGCCGTGAAAATTCCAGGATGGACGCCACGCCCCCCGGCTTCAAGACACGGTACATTTCCTCCAGGCCCCTGGACAAATCCGTCAGGTTTCTTACGCCAAATGCCGCAGTAATACCGGTAAACGTATTGTCTGGAAGGGGAAGCATTTCGCCATCCCCGCACACGGGCAGAATGCTCTCCATGGCGCTGTTGTTCCTGAGCCTGTCCCTACCGTACTTGAGCATGTCAAAACAGAAATCCAGGGCCACCACCTTTCGCCTTTTCTGCCTGACAATTTCCAGGGACAGGGGAAGAGTGCCTGCACAGATGTCAAGTATCGGGCCATCCTGATCTTTCAGCAGGGCAGCCGCTCTTTTACGCCAGTAGTGGTCTATATAAAGGCTGAGCAGCGTATTGAGAAAATCGTATTTTGGAGTAACAGAGGAAAATTTTTGCTGTACAAAATCCTTTTTGGCTTCTTCCAAGGGGAGAGTCATGGCTGATATCTTGGGACTCCTCAGATTTCTATAACTTCAGGGATTGCCGCAATCTTTCCCATCTGCATCAAAAGCCTGAAAAAGTTCGTCAACCCCCTTATTTTCAGGGAGGAAAGGTCATATTCTATGCCCTTCAGGTAGGAGAGACATTCTCCCTGCGGCATGGGGATGCGACTGCACACCTTTCCTGCAATCTCGTCCAGGCGCATTGCCCCTTTCTGGTATGACTGGTCAAGCCTTGCCTTAAGAATTTCCAGGGCAGGTGAATCCCTGAGACCGCTGTCCTTCCTGACTGCCCATACTGCAAAAACAAATGGCAAGGAGGTAGTTTCATACCATATGGAGGCAAGATCATAGGTAAAAAAATTACCCCTGGCCCGATTTAGTCTTAAGGCCTCGTCCCCTATGGCAAGATAGGCATCGGCCTGGCTGTCACTTTCGAAATCATGAAATGTGCCTGAAACGTATCGGGGCTGAAACCCGTTGAAGTATTCCAGGATTATGAAAAGCAGGTTTATGGATGTTTCGGACTGGTTGGTCAGCACTATCCTTGAGCTGAAAAGGTCATAAATGGGCTTTCTGCTGAAAAGCAGCACGCTGCCTACCGTTCCGGTGGCGCTTATGCAGTAATCCCCAAGGAGGAAATAATCCTTAAAGTGCTGGCCATAGGAAAACGATGATATGAGGCCTGCATGGATCTGGCCTGCCTTGAGCTTTCTATTGAGCATAGCCGGGCTGCCTTCTTCTATCTCCCACTGATCAAGGGCTCCCATTTCCAAAAAGGGTATAAGAAGCGGGGCAGTGTTTATGAAATTTACTATGCCTAACCTGTGCAAGTTGTCCTCTGCTTTTTTCCCGGGTCATGCCCTAAATCTATTTGTTCAACCACTGACCACCTTTAATTGAAAAGGTTCCTGCCTGCAACAGATGTATTCATGTAGCTCTTTCAGGTTGTCCGGCCCACCTTTTATGACCAGCAGCCGGGCCACCTTTCCCTTGTCAAGGGAGCCTGCGATAGCCCCAAGACCAAGGGCACGTGCCCCGTTTATTGTGGCTGCCTGGAGCAGTTTTTCCGGCCAGATGCCCGGAAACATCCCATGCAGCATCTGCATTTCCCTGAAAACTGAAAGTGTCTCATTGCTGGCAAGGCTGTCGGTCCCAAGGCAAATCCTGCCTGGCAGCCTTGAAAAGAGCCTATCTGCAGGTGCAGTGCCACAGCCTATGTATTCATTACTGCCGGGACACAGGCAGACAAAGCATCCTTGGTTGGCAAGGACTTCAATGTCTGAACTGTCCACGTGGACGCAGTGCACGCATATAGTTGATTCATCCAGGACCCCGGCTTCATCCAGGAGTTTGACCGGAGAAGGAGCTGTGGAAAAAAAAGAGCCGATATCCCTGCCCCTTTCTTCAAGTATTTCGGCAATAGGCCCTTTAGCAGAAGAGACAAACTGCCTTTCTTCCAGGGATTCGGCACAGTGAATGGTAAAGGGACGTTTCCTTGCCCGGCACCATGCCTTGACCTTGCCCATTGCCTGTCTTGAGCAGGTATAGACTGAATGGGGCGAATATGCCTGCTTTCTGCACGATTCCATCAAGGAAGGTCCTCCAGGCGTCGCCTTTAGCTCAAGCTCTGGAAGATCGAGCTGCTTGTCCAGGGGATGAATTATCTCCATAAAGGAAACAAAGCACAATGCAGCCCCGGAAGCTGAACCCAGCAGGGCCTCAATACCCCAGGTTGTATTGCCCACATCCCCCAAGACCCCGCTACCTGCCTGCACTGTTTCCCTGAGCCCGCGTACTGCTGCCTCTTTACAGGACGCATCTTCCCGGGCTAGTATCTCTTCCCTCAGGGCCATGATGCTTCTGAGCCAGGCGGAGAAACCTGTTCTCCTGGGTATCCTGCCTGCTGCAAGGGAAAGTTCCAGGTGACAGTGGGCATTGACAAGTGCCGGAAGGATTATGGCATCTTCGTGATCTGTGATCTCGCGCGCTTTTGCAAAATTCTCCAGAAGATCTTTCCTGTGGCCCAGTTCAAGTATTCGGCCTCCTTTCAAGACCACGCCGCCGTTTTCAATAACAGGCATTGTTACAGGCACCACCCATCTTGCAAGGTGTATGGACAGCTTATTGCTCATTTCAAGGGGAAATAACAGTAATCTTTTGAGAGGCGACCGAGGAAGCGGGTGCTGCTTTTAGAAGTAAAATGAACATATTCAGACAGCATGTTTTTCCACCAGGCTGTAGTTCATAAGGCGCTGCCTGGGCGTAAAGCCTGCATCCCTGATCTGTTTCCTGATCTGGCTTTCTGACATCCTGTGGCTCACCCCGGCTGCAGCAACCACGTTTTCTTCTATCATGGTGCTGCCAAAGTCGTTTGCCCCGAAATAGAGGGCAATCTGGGCCACCTTTGCACCCTGGGTTACCCATGAGGCCTGGATATTCTGAAAATTATCCAGGAAGACCCTGGATATGGCAAGCATCCTCAGGTAGTCGTGGGCAGTGGCAGGCATTACGTCTATGGCAGTGTTGCCTGGCTGAAAAGGCCACGGTATGAAGGCTGTAAAGCCTCCTGTCCTGTCCTGGAGCTTTCTCAGTTCAGAAAGGTGCCGGATTCGATGGGCATCTGTTTCCAGGTGCCCGAACATCATGGTGGCAGTGGTTCGAAGCCCCAGCTTATGGGCAACTTCCATAACCTCAAGCCACTGGGAAGAAGTGGCCTTTCTTGGGGCAATACGGCTTCTGACCTCATCAACCAGTATCTCCGCACCGCCTCCGGGAATGGAGTCAAGCCCTGCATCTATCAGCCTTTTCAGCACATCCTCCACACCGAGGCCCGACAGCCTGGAAAAATGCACGATTTCAGGCGGTGAAAAGCCATGGCAGTGAATCCCATATCCCTTTATGAAACGCAACATTTCCTCATAAAATTCCAGTGTCAGTTCAGGATGAAGCCCCCCCTGTAGAAGTATCTGGGTCCCGCCAAGCTTCTGGGTTTCTTCTATCTTTTTGCCCAGCTCCTCCATGGAAAGGACAAAACCTCCATGATTTTCAGGGGCACAGTAATAGGCGCAGAATTTACACCCGGAAATACATATATTCGTATAGTTTATGTTCCGGTCAATGACATAGGTTACCAGGGGATCAGGGTTTTTCCTGAACCTGACATGGCTGGCAAGCTGGCCCAGGGTGTGGATGTCTGCCTGCCTGTAAAGAAGCAGGGCATCTTCTTCTGTTATCCTCTCCCCGTCCAGTATCTTTTTTTCTATTATGTCCAGCATTAAGACACCCGTTATTAGGCTATTACGTTGTACAGGGTGTCTCGTTCAACAGGGATTCTGCCTGCGCCTTTTATCAAGTGCTCTATTTCCCTGTTGGACATGGCCTCGGATGTCTCCGCGCCTGCCATGTGGGTTATCTTTTCCTCCAGGACAGTGCCGTCAAGATCATCTGCTCCAAAGGCAAGGGCAAGTTGAGCTATCTTGGGACCAAGCATTATCCAGTAGGCCTTGATGTGGGGAAAATTGTCCAGCATGAGCCTCGAGACTGCTATATTCTTAATATCATCTATGCCACTGGTGGGAGCTACGTGGTCAAGGCCGGTATTTTTGGGATGAAAGGCAAGGGGAATAAAACACATGAAGCCGCCTGTTTCATCCTGGGCCTCCCTTAATGCCACAAGGTGCTCTATCCTTTCCTCAAGGGTCTCGATATGCCCGTAGAGCATGGTGGCATTGCTCTTTATGCCCTTCCTGTGGGCGGTCTTTGCCACCTCGATCCAGTCTCTTCCAGGCAGTTTGTCAGGACACAGCTTTTCCCTGATCCTTGTACTGAAAACCTCTGCCCCCCCGCCTGGAATGGATCCAAGGCCTGCATCTACCAGATCTTCAAGGCATTCTTCCACGCTTTTACTTCCCATTGCCGCAATGTGGGCGATTTCAACACAGGTGAAGGCCTGTATGTGGATTTCAGGACGTACTTCCTTGACGGCCTTTAGCATGTCAATATAGTAGGAATAGGGCAACTCCGGGTGAATGCCCCCTACAATGTGAACCTCCTTTATGGGCTCATCCAGCCGCTGCCTGATCTTTTCTGCAATTTCTTCAATTGTCATGCAGTAGGCCTTTTCATGGCCGTTTTCCTTGCCAAAAGCACAGAACTTGCACAGATTCGTACAGACATTTGAATAATTTACATGCTGGTTGTAGATGTAATAGGCATTGTTGCCATTAAAACGTTCCCGCACCATATTTGCCATGAAGCCCAGTGCAGGAAGTGCAGAAGTCTCAAAAAGGCGGAGCCCGTCTTCCATGGAAAGCCTTTCCCCGCCCTGCACCTTTTCATAGATATCATCCAGGCCAGCATCATTGATGGCCCTTTCCATTATGTTCATAACCAATCAGACCTCTGAAATAAAAAAATTAAACGTCTCTGCCTTTTCCGCGAGGGTCAGCAAATAAGAATGACTCACAGATGAAGAACATGCCAGGTTTATAAAAATGGATGGGTTGAACGGAGAATGCTCCCTTGTTTAATGGATAATTTCCTGTTCCATCACCGTCCACATTAACTGGGCTGAAAGAAATTATTCCCCGGCTTTGCCAGTATGACATTAACCAGAAGGGTTTCCTGGTTCGGGAATTTCCGACTCCTCCTGGACAACAGGCAGCACCTCCCGTATGGAAATCTCGAACTTCAGTGTCTGGCCTGCCAGGGGATGATTGAAATCAACCATGATGGCCCCCTTCCATATTTCCCTGATGACCGCAGGCCTGGTAATACCCAGTTCATCCGGCACCTTTATGACCTTGCCAGTTTCAACAGGGCCTGAAATCCTCTCTGCAGCTACCAGCATCTGCTTTTTGGGATCGTAAAGACCGTATGCATAGAAGGGATGAACAGTTATGATCCTGCTGTCTCCTGGAGACAGACCTTTTATCCCGTCTTCAACAGGTTTGGGAAAGTGCCCTTTGCCGCAAACAAATCTGGCTGGCCCGCCGCTCTTTTCCGATGAATCAACAACCTTTCCAGTAACCAGCCTTGCAACATAGTCCATGACCACAAGGCAGCCATCTTCAACAATCCGGGTTTCAGAATCCTTTTCCGGTGGACCGTTAACCTGGGCGACTGGATTCTCGTGGGAAATTTCCATCAGTCAGTTTTCCGTCTCGTCTTTCTGTTTTGGTACAGGAATTCTGAAGAATTCCACTCCCTCATCCTTAAGTATCTTTTCCTCTTCCTCTGTGGCAACCCCCCTTATACTCTTTTGCTCCTTCACTCCATAGTGCATCTTAAGGGCTTCAGAGGCAAAGGCGGTTCCCACATCCTCGCTGTTCTTGATAATGTTCTCATATAGACCCCTTACAGCCGCCAAAAGCGCTTCCTGGGATACAGGAGAGTCCCCGGTATCCGAAACGGCCTTCCTGACATTCACAGGGGACAGCATTTTTCTGATTTTTGTGCTTCCGCACACTGGACACTCGAGCAGGCCCTGCTCTTTCTGCTCATCAAAATTGTCACTGTCCTTGAACCATGCCTCAAAAACATGGCCGTTTTCACAACCAAGGTCAAAAACTATCATGAAAAACCCGTAAAAGCCCTGTTCAAATGTAACCTGAATCCTATAGAAATTTCCTCTGCAGGAACTCACACTCCTTGGGTGAAAGGTCAAACCTTACCTCTGCGTCCAGGATTATCTCCTTCCTGGATCTTTCAGGGTGTTCCTTTACCATTGTTGCAAGCCACTTTACCGCCTTCCTGAGCTTGTCACCTTCTGGCAAAAGTTCCTCTGTTGCCATCTTCACTCCTCCTGTAATGTAAACCCCAAACCGATTTTTTAAGCCATCACAGGACGCCGCCTCTCCTGTGATGGCAGGGGCTTGAAACTGCCGCAAGACTCCCCGATTGTTAACCCTGGGAGGGTTTAAGTTCTTTCTATGACAAGAAGTAATGTTATGTATTCTTGGCAGTCTCTTCCAGTATCTCTCCCAGGGCCTGGGCAGTTGCCCCCAGGACCTTCAGACATTCCTTTTTCCTGCTGTCCGGACCATTGCTGTAATAAATCTTCACCTGGTGCCTGTCTTTCCAGTCTACCCTTGCAATGTCCCTGCACCTCTTACCCCCATATTCCCTGGTAAGGGCTTCAAACCGTTTTACCAGCTTGAAGGCGTATTTCCACATGAGCCTGTGATCCTTTTCCGAGGGCTTTTTCTTGCCCATGGCAAGTCCCAGGACAGCCAAGGCCCCTGACAGGCAACCGCACACATCACCAGTGCTGCCCAAACCTCCGCCAAAGGGGGAAAGCGCAGCCAGTACCTCTGGTGCTTCCTTGCCAAGCTTCTGACAGCCGGTAAAAAAAACCGCCTGGCTGCAGTGAAATCCTTTATCGTAGAGATCCTGGGCCTCTTTACTCATTTCTTGGGGTGTCATCAGATTATTTTTTCTCCACTGTTTGCATCTGCTCTAAATAAAATAGTAGTAAAACGCCCTCTGCAA
Source organism: Thermodesulfatator sp. (assembly GCA_003978135.1). GTDB lineage: Bacteria > Desulfobacterota > Dissulfuribacteria > Dissulfuribacterales > QOAL01 > QOAL01. Next base: position 332 of record QOAL01000176.1, on the reverse strand, counting down.
AGCAAGGGTTACCCGTTTGCAATCCCCTGCCCCAGCTTTTTGTAAAGCAGGTTGGACAGCAAGACGAACTTGTCAACACCCAGGCGCTCAGCCCTTATATCCGGGTCAATACCCGCATCCTCCAGCACACCTTCCACGAACAGCCTGTCCCTGCGGAAAAACGACGAAAGGCAGTTTATTATCTTTTTCCTTCTCTGGGAAAACGAAGCCTTGACTGTTTTAATGAAAAAAACATAGTCCGTTGCCCTTGGTTCCCTGTCCTGATTGAAGGAAAAGTGGACAAGCGATGAATAAACCTTTGGCCGGGGCCTGAACATGGATGGAGGAATGTC
>QOAL01000175.1 GCA_003978135.1 Thermodesulfatator sp. | reverse complement strand
TCCGCATGTTTCAAGGATCGGGGTACTCTTCACTGAAGAATCAGAAGAGACTGTGAACAGGATGACTGATCAAATCGTGGGCAGTGATGCCCAGCTCATAGCTCTAAGGATAGATTCTCCAGAGGAGCTACAGGAACGGCTCGATGAAATATTTCGCCTGGCAGATGTTCTTGTGGCCGTGCCTGACACAAACATATACAGCTCCGTAGTGGTACCGCGGATTATCTTCCAGGCCATTAGGTACGGCAGGCCATTTGTGGGCCTTTCCAGGAATTTCACCGAAGCCGGAGCGCTTTTTTCCCTGGACTGCGACTATGAAGACACAGGAAGACAGGCGGCAGAAATGGCGCTCAAGATATTGTCTGGCAGACGGCCGAAGGTCAGGATACAATCTCCACGCCGATTTACCGCTACCATCAACTTACATACTGCACGCCTGCTGGGCCTTAAGATAGATTCAAGGGTACTCGAGGATTTCCAGGTACTGACCTATTAGGTGACGTGAATGAAACCCAGGCTTGCATTGAAGTTTTCCATATTAACCGCTGGAATATTATCTGTGAGTTTCCTGACTCTGGGCATCTTTTTCACCCAGAAGCAGAGAGAAGTGGTGATGCACGACCTGGAACAGCTGTCAACAGCCCTTGTCTCCAACCTGTCTGCAAACAGTGCATTCGGCCTCGTGACCAGAGACAGGCGACAGCTCCAGACGCTTTTGAACTCTCTGTCAAACGTGAAAAACATTAAATATTCATGGATAGAGGATGCCTCCGGAACAGTGCTGGCCTATTTTGGAGACATCCCCTTTGATTTATTCCAGGAAATGCACGAAAACATCCGTGAAAAATACAAGAATATCCACTGGGGAAAAGAAAAGAAAAATACGCCAGATCTGTTGTCAAGCTCCGTGCGCGTAATCCTCAGGCCTGAAACCTCTCCTGACGTCCTTATTGCCACTGCACCGGTAATAGAATCGCGTCCTTTAAACAGAGAGTCCCTGGTCTTTGGCTCTAATGAGGAAAAGGGCAGAAAGGTTCTGTTAGGCACTGTTTTCATTGGCATGTCTCTTCACAGTATTGACAGGAACCTAAGGCAGGCCAGACACCAATCCCTGATAATTATTTCCATAGTGGGGCTTTTTTCACTGGCACTGACAATTTTCATGGTTCACGTCATAACAAGGCCCCTGGCAAGGCTCAAAGCCGCGGCTGAACAGATGATGGCAGGAATTACTCCAGGCTTTGTAAGGGTAAGCTCCAGGGATGAAATTGGTGAACTGGCCGAGGCCTTCAACCGGATGGTTAGTCAACTGATAAGTCGCAAGGAAGCTCTGGAAAAGGCATATGCAGAGCTTGAAAATATCAACGTCCATCTTGAGGAAAAGGTGGCAGAAAGAACCGAAATCCTTCAGAACACAGTAGATGAGCTGACCAGGGCAAGAGATGAGCTGCAAAAGGCCTACGCGGAGATGAAGGCAATGTATCATGCCAAGGCCGCCTTCCTTAGAACCGCCTCGCATGAGCTGCGCACTCCTCTCACTGCCATGAAGGCCAATATCGACTATGTCAGGACATACCTGTCAGAACAGCTTGACCAGGAAACACGTGAGATCATGGAGGTAGTGTATAAAAATTGCGACAACATGCGTTTCATGGTGGAAGACATGTTGACCATGCTTAGGATAGATTCGGACTTCATTCCGCTTTCCAGGAAGAGGGTCAATCTCAAAAATATGGTTTGCGAGGCCCTGTCAGAATTAAGGGGGCTGCAGCAGGACAGGGAGATTCGTATACTGATCCCGGATGACTTTGAATTCTATTGCGATAGTGCAAGATTTCACGATTTGTGGTTTAATCTCTTGAGTAATGCCTACAAATTTACAAGTGACACGGGAAAGGTCACTATCTCGGCTGAGAAAATCCACGACAGGGTCTTAATAAACATAGAAGATAATGGCATTGGCATTCCGGAAGAACATCTGGAAAATATTTTTGAGCCCTTTTACCAGGTGCAGCATGGAAAAGGTGGTTCAGGCCTGGGGCTTGCCATTGTCAAGGCTGTTGTTGAAAAACATGGGGGTGAGATAAGCGTCCAATCGGAACAGGGCCAGGGCACCAGGTTTGTGATATCCCTGCCATCTCATCCAGGACCGGAAGAACATGGTTCTCAGGAGCAGTAACATGGGGTCAGTTAACAGTTCGGAGCAGGAACACGGTTCCAGTAACGATGATACTTCATCCAGTATAATTGGGCCAAGAGACAGGATACTGCTGGTTGAGGATTTCCAGGATACTGTCCGGATAATAAAAAGGCTTCTCGAAAAAAACGGATATGAAGTCGCCACTGCTCTCACCATAGCCCAGGCCAAGGAAATCATAAAATCAATGGTACCTGACGCCATTGTACTGGACATAAACCTGCCTGATGGCAGCGGCCTGGATTTTCTCCAGGATCTCAGGACAATTCACCCTGATACCCCGGTAATAATGCTTACTGCATATACAGAGATTGAAAACGCCATTCGTTCACTGCAGCAGGGCGTTGATGACTTTATTCCTAAACCTTTTGATAACAGTTACCTTGTACATTCCATTGGTAAAGCAGTGGAAAAAAGGCGGTTAAAAGAACGTCTGAGAACCTCTGAAAAATTCAGGGCCATAGCAGAACTGGCAGCTGGCGTTGCCCATGATTTCAATAACCTCCTCCATACAATGTCTACCCACATATACCTGTTGAAAAAAAACAGTGATCTGGATGCAGAAATCCATCAGAGACTGGACGCCCTTAAAACTGCAGTTGATGATGCAACAGTAATTATCAGGCGGCTTAATTCCATGGGGAAGACCGAAGACACAGACCGGACGGTATTCGAGCTTTCTTCCCTGATAACAGACATGCTCCTTATGACCAAGCCGAAATGGCACTATCAGCCGAGAAAAAATGGCCGCAATATAGACCTGGTGACTCGTCTGGGGAAAAATATTTACATCAGAGCAAATACAGCGGAAATCAGGGAGGTTTTCACAAATCTGGTATTCAATGCAGTAGAAGCCATGCCAACAGGTGGCACCCTTACCATAGAAGCCGCCCGGCAGGGTGACAAGGCACTATGTGTCTTCAGGGATACAGGGATGGGCATCCCTCCGGAAATTATTGACAGGATATTCGATCCCTTTTTTACAACCAAGGGAAGTGGCTCCGGCCTGGGCCTTTCCATTTCCTTTGCCATTATTGAAAAACACGGCGGACAAATGACTGTAAAAAGCACCCCGGGAAAGGGCACGGCTTTTTACATAAATCTGCCACTGGCTGAAGAATTCACTTAATCCGGGACAAAAGGTCGAAAAAACATCGGCGCTAAGCAGCTCCGCTCTTTAAATAGAGGAAGGCGATATAAGTAAAGTACGCCGTAATCAATAAAAACCCTTCCACCCTTCTTATTCGTTTCCTGCTCATTATTGGAAAAAGGACCAGGCTCAATGCTGCCATCACAGGCAGGTCCCGCATGAGTACCTGGTGGTTTATGAAAATGGGTTTTACTATGCCAGTAAGGCCAAGGACTGCGCACGTATTGGCAAAATTACTTCCCAGAACATTTCCAATAATAAGACCTCCCTGTCTTCTGCGGGCTGCCGAAAGTGTACTTGCAAGTTCAGGAAGAGAGGTGCCGACTGCAGTCAGCGTAAGTCCGATAATAAGTTCCGGACAGTGAAAAAACCGGGCTATCTGAACTGAACCCTGTATCAACAACTTGGATCCTGCCACGAGTCCGACCATGGTAATTAGGATAATCCCTGACCTTAGTAGATACCTGGGATTTTCCATCTCTTCTTCAGCTGCCGTTGCTGGTTCGTTATCTGCGAGAAGGCCCTTTTTGTATTTCCACAGAAAAAGGAGATAGCACAGAAAAAAAAGCAGAAAAATCAGTGCGGTTATGCGACTTATGAACCCCATGAATGATGCAATGCCAAACCCGGCTATTGAAATTACGAGAAATGGCAGTTCAATCCTGGCAATTCTCCTGGGAATGACAAAGGGGTATGCAAAAGCTCCCACGCCCAGGACAAGGCCTATATTGGCAATATTGCTTCCCACAACATTACCTACTGCTATATCAGGCTGTCCTTCAAGGGCTGCCATAAGGGACACGAAGAGTTCAGGGGCAGAGGTTCCAAAGGCAATAATGGTAAGTCCTATTATAACGGGCTGAATGCCCATGGCTCTGGCAAGCCTCACAGACGTACTGGTGAGCCATTCAGCGCTAACAATCAGGAGTGCCAGCCCTGTTACCAGCTCTGCTGCAGGCATCAAGAGAGTAATCATGAATCAAAGTGAATAGTGCCTGAATTTTTTACAAACAAAGAAATTGTAATCCCTCAGGAAAACTCTGCAATCTTTTCCGAGCCGGCTTCCAGGGCGGAATCGGATATTTCTATTCCCAGACCGGGTTCAGACAGAATGGGAGCTATCCCACCTTGGCCAAAATCACACGGGGTTTCAGTAACATCCCTTTCGAGAATGAATCTGGAATAGCTGCCCTCCGCATACTTGAAAGGGCCACAGATACAGGCAAGGTGTCTTCCTGCTGCTGAAAGAATAGACGTTTCGCCTACGTGACAGCCAAGCTGGCAAAAAAGGCCTGCCTTTGAGGCCATCTCGGCCAGCTGGATGGATTTCATCATACCTCCACACTTTGAGAGCCTTATACTGATGCCTGAACAAACACGTTCATCTATAATTGTACGCACGTCTTGGGAGGTACAGGCAGATTCGTCTGCGATTACAGGAACAGAGGACACGGATTCTATCTTTGCCAGGGCCTTGATGTCGTCCTTTGAAACCGGCTGTTCAAAGGCAGAAAGGTGGAGCCCTTCTTTCTCAAGACCTTCGATGATTTCAAGAGCTTCAGTGGGGCTGAAGGCGGCATTGGCATCAAATCTCAGGTCTGTTTCCTGTCCGAGAACCCTAAAGATTTCCCGTGCCAGTTCAATGGCCTGGGCCCTTTCCAGGACCTTTGCCTTTACCTGGGATATGCCAATTTTCTTTACCAGGTTCAGAAAGTTTGCGCGCTGGGCTGAATCAAAAAGTGGCAGCACAGCGGAATACCGGATAGTGTCACAGGCCGGAGCATGCCTGAAGAGCTTCCATATTGGTACGCCGATCCGCCTGGAATAGAGATCCAGGAGGGCCAGTTCAAAGGCACAGAATGCTGATGGATATTCGCATGCCAGCCGGGTGTTGCCGGTTTCTCTGAGGAACTGAAAAAGCTCGTCCCTGCCCCGGATCACCTGCCCCTTAAGGCCGCATACCAGGTCTGCTGCAGCATCCTCTGATGCCTTAGGACTTTCTCCTGTTACATAATCCCGGGGGGTACCTTCACCCACCCCCCGGTGTCCTTTGCTGTCTGTTATCTCAACTATAAAACCAAGACTCTTGTTTCTTTCTGCAAGGTTATGAGAAACTGGGACTGAAAATGGAATCTGTACCCGGAATATTCTGATCCGCTCTACGGTCAACTCTTTCAGGTTCAATACTGTGCTCCAGGATAAATTTTGATGCGCCCTTTATCTGATACCACTGAAATGGGAATTTTGAAATATAATCCTCCAGTTTTTTCCATGCGTGCGCAGAAACACTGTCAGTGGTCCTGCCGTCTGCCAGAAAATCAACAGAAAGATGAAAACTGTTTCCCTGCCTGTGGATCAGCGTCATGAAAGCCGGCACCTTTGCCTTTTTGAAGAAGAAGTCCAATGTCCTGTCCCTGGGCATTATCCTGCCAAATACCTGTACTTTCTGTTCCCTGTGAAAACGCCATTCTGAAAACTCATCACATTCTGTAACAAGAAACCGGCCATCTTTTATGGCCTTCAAGGCACGGAAGGCCACCCTTGGTTCATCTGCATCTATGAGCATTACTCCGAAATGTTCTGCCTTTTCGATGAGGGCTTTTTTCAGGCTCTTGGTCTTGAACCTGCAAATCATGGCCACCTTATAACCGCTCATTGCCAGTGCCAGGGGAAGATATTCAACCGCCCCGAAGTGCCCGGTGACCAGGATGGCGCCCTTGCCCTGCCTGGCCAGAACGTCAAGCATGTGACGGTTACTTACAGTTAGCCTTTGCCGCAGATAGCCCGTGGTTTCTTCAAGAGGCCTGTAGGCCATGACCATTTTTTCCAGGTAATGTTCGAACACCCCTACTACAGCACGAAACAAATTAACGATGATGGGCAACGGAATGCCTTTGCCGTTTTTCATGATAGAAAGGCATACCGCTATGTTTGCGCACATCTGGATTTTGATTATCATATATAAAAAACCCCAAAGGTACAGATATGCCCGGAGTGCTGAAAGTGGTAGGTTTCTTGCCAGGTAAACATTAAAGGGCAGTTGGAAAAACTGGCTTATCCCCATCCCGCTCAGTCTTTTTAAATGTATCATGGACTTCTCCTTTGATGCCTTGTGGAGAGACGAACGTCATAAGGATTGCGCAAGAGCTCGAGTTCCGAATGCCTTTTTTACGATACAGGAAAGATTTGCCTGTTGTGTTTAGATCGCCCCTCCCAGATCATGATTTATAGAAAACACAGCAGGATAAATGCCAAAAGGTTTACAGGGCCAAAATTAAAGTTTTTATATAATATGCCGATAAGAATAGGTTATATTAAAATTGACTTTTTTTAAAGTAAAGTTGTGCTTTTTTATGAATATAAAAATAGGCGCGGCGCGGGGCCTGCGTGAAAACAGGCATATCCGCTGGATCAAATTATTAAATGGAAAAACATAACAGTTGCTTAAACAGCCTTGCCATTATCCAGTACATTGAGGACCATGCCCCTGACAAGACCGACATGCTGTTTCATGGCCTGGATAAGGAGATGTATGCCATTCCAGACAAAAAGGCATTTCTCTCAGACCCGAACAACTGGGTTTCCTCAACGGTCATAATAAAGCTTTATGAAAACGCTAAAAAGATATTAAAGGATGAAAATATTGCCTACCGGGTAGGGTATCAATCCATAGTTGAAAAGCGCTTCGGCTATGTTCAAAAGATTCTCATCTATGCCTTTGGAAATCCCAAGAACATACTGAGTTACAGTCAACGGATAAATGACAAATTCAACAAGACCAAAAGCATTAGCCTTGAAAGTCTCCATTCGGACAATGCAGTGGTCAGATTGCACTGGAGACCAGAATTAGAATTAAGCAGGGACTTCTGCCTTTATAACAAGGGTATCTATTCTGCTATACCCAGTGTCTGGGGAGGAGATGCGTGCAGGATCCAGGAAACAAAATGTTTCTTCGATGGAGACCCGTACTGTGAATACAGGCTGCACTGGAAACCTCAATCAAGATTCAAAGACAAACTGTTCCACTTGATAGCTCCGTGGAAAATCGCCAGGGAATCCATAAGGGAGCTGGAAAAAGACAAACAACTCCTCCAGGAAAAATATGAAAAGATATACGCACTGAACAAGGACCTGGAAAACAAGATCAGCCAGTTGTCGGCCCTGCATGAAACCAGTACCGCCGTTCTTTCCACCCTTGATCTCAAGGAATTGCTTAACAAGGTGCTGGAAAGAATGATGCACATTGCCAAACTGGAAAGGGCTGGCGTGTTCCTTACAGACCAGTCAGGCAAGAAACTCAAACTGATCCACGCGGCGGGTATTGACCAGAAAACCCTCAAGGCCCTGCAGGATTACCATATCCCCATTGACAAAAAAAACAATATAATAGCAAGGGCTGCCCAGGCCCAGAAACCCATAATGGTGCAGGATGTTGGTGCGATCACGTTAAACAGGAAGAACCCCCTTCTCAAGGCATTCAAGCCAAAGGCATTTGTCATTGTTCCCATGTCCGTAAGGAACCAGGTGGTGGGGATAATGATTGGGGATAACGTGTCAGAGCCTGATTTTATCAAGGAAATAGACCGTGATTTTCTGACCAGTTTTGCCAATCATATTGCCATGGCAATAGAGAATGCCAACCTGTACAGGCGAATAGAAACCTCTGAAAAAAAACACAGGCAGATTGTAGAAAATATCAATGAAGGCATAATGATTATCAACGAGGAAGGGACAGTAGTTTTTTCCAACAGGAAGATGAAAACCCTCATTGGTAAAGATGACCTGCAGGACAGCCGTCTATACGAATTTGTCCCCCAGAAAAAGGAAAAGAGAAAACTCCTGTCACTGCTCATGGCAAATTACTCGGGCCTGCAGGCCAAAGAAGAAATAATGTTCAGGTCGACTGAGGGCAGGGACATACCGGCACTCATGAGCAGTGTGCCTATCCAGGACCCTAATGACGGCACCATGCTGGGATGCCTGGCCCTTGTAACTGACCTTACCAGCCAGAAGGATCTGGAACGAAGGCTTCTCCAGGCCCAGAAAATGGAATCCATCGGCACAATGGCTGGAGGCATAGCCCATGATTTCAATAATATTCTCACAGGCATCCTTGGATTTACCTCTCTTTTAAAAGAAAAGGTAGATGATCGGCCTGATCTTGCCCGCTTTGTGGAGATCATAGAAAATTCCAGCCTCAGGGCAGCAGCCCTGGTGAAGAAGATGCTTGTCTTCAGCCGTGAAGCTGCGGTGCAGGAGGATGCATCCTCCAAGGTCAATGATGTGGTGCAGGAGTCATTCGCACTTTTAAAGAGTTCATTTCCCAAGAACATTAGCATTGATCTGAGGCTTGCAGAAAATCTTCCTGACATACTCTGTGATTCCTCACAGCTCCAGCAGATAATACTAAACCTTTGCATCAATGCCAGGGATGCCATGCCTGAAGGAGGCAGGATTGCCATTTCCACATCTCTCTGTCCGCCTGAAGAGCTACCCTTGTCCTTAAAAGGCCGGGCAGGGCAGGATTCCTTCCTCAAGCTTCAGGTGACTGATACAGGTACTGGGATTTCCAGGGAGATCATCGACAGGATATTTGATCCATTCTTTACCACCAAGGAAGTGGGGAAGGGATCGGGGCTGGGCCTGGCCATGGTGTATGGAATCATTGAAAGCCTCGGTGGAAAAATTGAAGTGAACAGCACCAAGGGCAGGGGTACCTGTTTTGACCTCTATTTCAAGCTTGCAAAAAACAGGCAGGAGACTCCAGACCAACGGGAGTCAGAGCAGCATTTTTCAGGGACAGAAACCATTCTTATAGCGGATGATGAAGAGCTTGTCAGGGATCTTGCGTGTGAAATATTACGTCCCTATGGATACAGGACCATCATGGCCAAGAACGGCAAAGAAGCCGTTTCTATCTACCGTTCACTGTTTCCGGAAATCAGGCTGGTAATTATGGATGTGGTAATGCCGGAAATGGACGGCATACAGGCTGCAAAGGAAATTCTTAAAAGCGATCCAGGAGCCAGGATATTGTTTTGCAGCGGATACAGCTCTGGTGCTGATCTGCCCGAGATACAGCATAGACAACCGTCAACCATGTTCATCAAAAAGCCCTTCAACCCGGAAAGCCTGCTTAAAGCAGTTAGGCGAAGCCTGGATGCAAACCTGCTGAGTCAGAGAATATCCTTGAGCTAGCCTGGCTGCGTTAGTTGAGGACATTGTAGCCCCTGCTTCTCATACAGGCAGAGTAGGCCTTCTTGTATCTCTGGTTTGAAGAAAGACCCTGATAAGCCCCTCCTCCAATGCCTCCGGCTGCTGCTCCTATGGCCGCGCCCTTGCCAGGATCTCCCAGAACTGCTCCTATGGCTGCTCCTGCAGCAGCTCCAATGGCGCCGCCGAGCAGCCCGCCCTTTATCGTTTCTTCAGGTACGTAGCCTGCGGCCCTCTGGGCCATCATCTTGCACTCTGTAAGATCCTGGGTATAACTGCGCCGGGGTTGCTGCCAGGTGTTCATTGCATGAACGATTCTTGGTTGCTGCACCGGGGTAACAGTAACAGGCGGGTTGTGGACTATATGAGTCTGCCTGACAGGCCTGTGTTTTGTGATGGCCTTGTTGTGCACATGCCTGACAGCCTTTTTGTGGGGCGTTGAAGCAGTTTCTGTCCTGGTTGGAGGTGAGGACTCATGAAGGCCTGCAGATGGCGTCCAGGCGGACCTGACACTGAAGCCCAGGAGAGCTGCCAGCATTACGGAAAGTATTACAATGGCATAATCCTTGTGATCCATGGTTTATCCTCCTTTTATCTGGTCGCCTTTAGGCGTCAACGTCTTTGAGACATCCAAGTTAGTGTCCATCCATAAATGGCCCTTTTGCCTGATGACTGTGTTGCTCGTCGGCGAAAAATGC
>QOAL01000145.1 GCA_003978135.1 Thermodesulfatator sp. | reverse complement strand
ATGCAGGTGGTGGACGAGTTCCTGAAATCCGAGGGGCATCTTACGGCTGATTATCTCAGGGAAAGGCTGGGTGAAAAGGCCTCGGGGCTTTCAAGGGCAGACATCGAAAATATTCTTGACCTTCTCTGTCGCTACGGGCTTGCACAAAAGGTGCAGTTGAATGGCAGGGGGCCCTATTATGAGCATCTTCACCTGGGGGAGCGTCATGACCACCTTTTCTGCATGAGATGTGGAAAGGTGGTGGAATTTGACCATGAAGACCTGGCTGACAAGGTGATGGATGCTGCCAGACAGCACGGTTTCGAGCCCATATCCAACAAGTGCACCATATATGGCATATGTCCTGAGTGCAGGAAAAAAGAGGGTGCCAACATGCCCCTGTCAATGGTTTCTCCTGGAGAAAAGGTAAAAATAGTAGAGTTCCAGGGGGGCACACAGCTCAAGAACAGACTTTCCGACATGGGCATCTCCATAGGGCAGCAGGTGGAGGTCCTGAACAGGGGCGGACCTATTATCGTGAGTGTTAAGGGTTCAAGGGTGGCTCTGGGCAAGGGCCTTGCCCAAAAGGTCATGGTTAGCCCGGAGGCCTGAAGGCGAGCACCAGTAAACAGCGCAAGTGCAAAAGGAGTTGGCCCATGATTTCATCCCCTTTGGAAAAAATAAGTTTTATAGGTGGAGGCCAGATGGCCGAGGCCCTTATCAAGGGCATAACCTCGGGAGGGCTTTGGCCTCCAGATTCTGTATACTGCTCCGAGCCCCTGGAGGCAAGGCGTCAATACCTGGAAGACACCTATGGTATAAAGACATTTTCAGACAACAGCCAGGCGGTATCCGGTGCAGATATTATACTGCTGGCAGTCAAGCCCCAGGTGATGGAAATGGTGCTTTCAGACATCAGGGCATCGGTTACTCCTGAGCATCTTGTGATTTCCATTGCCGCGGGCATATCGCTGTTTCAGCTGGAAGCCGGCCTTGAAAAGGGTGTTCGGGTCATAAGAGTTATGCCCAATACACCAGCCCTTGTACAGGAAGGTGCCGCAGCCCTTTGCACTGGAAGCTTCGCTACGCCTACTGACATGGAAAAGGCCATGGAATTGTTTAGCGCAGTCGGCAAGGCCGTGGAAGTGCCAGAGTCTTTGATGGACGCGGTAACAGGCCTGAGCGGCAGCGGGCCTGCATACTGCTTCATGTTCATCGAGGCACTTATCCAGGCAGGCATTCGGGAGGGCCTGCCAAGGCCCATAGCCTCTGAACTTGCCATTCAGACAGTTCTGGGCTCTGCCAGGATGTGCCAGGACACTGGCAGGCATCCAGAGGAACTGGCCGCCATGGTAACCAGCCCTGGAGGAACAACCATTCATGGAATGTATTATCTTCACAAGCAGGGGCTTTCCGCAGGTGTAATGGATGCCGTAAGGGCTGCTGCTTCACGTTCAAGGCAGCTTGGGAAGAAATAAAATGGCCGTTGTTAACATGGCCGTCCGCAGACATTTGCTCCTTCCGGAGCCGGTTTTCTAATGGGGAGACAAAAGGGAGAAAAAACGTCAAAGGCCTCCTTCTGCCATATATTTCTTGGTGAATGGCAGGCAGTGAGGCCTGTATGCATGAAGCAGCTAAAGACCGTTTATCCTGACCTGTCAGAGGGAGAGATAAGTATTTTCCACGGTGATAATGCCACTGAAGGCTCTGTAATAGAATCACTGACCACCAGGGGCCTTTTTGCCACGCGCACCATTTTAATTTACCAGGAGCCTGATTTCCTCCAGCCATCAGGAAAGAAACAGGAGCTTGGTGCCAAACTTCTGGACGCTCTTAACAGGAACGATGCCAAGCGCGTTGTTGGTATACTGGCCCGGCTCATGAAGGAGAAAAGGGTATCTGTTGCAGAACTCCTGCAGGGCAGCAAGGAGGCCATCAAAAGGCTTGCCCTGCCGGCAGAGACAGATCTTAACAGCCTGCTGGAACTGGCAGAAAAATTTCAGGCCAGGCTTCAGGAGATAATGGACCAGGCTGATCAGCCAGGTGGTGAACGGATATTGGAATGGATTTCCAGGGGCATAGAGCAGGGAAGGGGCAGAGACGTTTTCCTGGTAATCCAGCTGGAACGGGGTGACAAGAGGCAGAAGCTGTTCAAGAGATTTTGCCGGCTTTGCCCGGTAACTGATTTGACAGGCGCAGGGGAAAGCTATGGAAAAAAGACAGCTGCCATGCAGGCCAGGGTCAGGCAGTGGCTTTCCGAGGCGGGAAAGGAGATAGATGCCAATGCTCTGAAATATTTCATGACAAAGGTTGGAGAAGATTCCCTTTCCGCCCTTAAGAACGAGACGGAAAAACTCATCAGCCTGTCAGGGCAAAGAAAACAGATAGGCATCAAAGACGTGCAAAGCCTGGTGGTGCGTCACAGGGAGGAGGAGATTTTCAGGATCACCGAGGCCTTCAGAAAACGGGACGTGCCCGGAGTGCTGACAAGTTTCAGGCATCTCCAGGACCAGGGCATCCATCCCCTTGCTGTTCTGTCTGCCATCAGGAACTTTCTCCTGAGGATGGTTGCCTTGAAGGTGGCTGTTGATTCGGCTGGCCTGGGTGCCCAGGTGCGGAATGTCCAGTACAATACGTTCAAAAACCGTTATTGGGACGAGATAAAATCTGTTTTTGACCGCTACGGGAAAAATCCGGTTTCCAGCCTTCATCCCTATGCCGCCTACATGAATGTCTCTGCCATCAACATGTTTTCGTGGCAGGAGCTCTTCGACATGCTTGGAGAGATGGCGGACCTGGATCTTGCGTTGAAGGGCAGCAGAGTGGGACCTGAAACGGTCCTGGAAAGTTTTTTCATGAGGCATCTTTGAATCTGAGGCCTAAACGCAAGATTTCAACAGCAGGTGCAGGAAGGAGCCAGCAGAAAAGATATGGACCCTGAAATCCATGAGACTACCGAGATAGTTAAACTCATGTTTGAGGCCGCAATGCTCAAGCGTACCGAAAGGACCGGTTATGCCTTTCTTGGAACGGGCAGGGAAAATTCTGCGGCCCACAGCTTTTCCACCGCTTTTATCGCATTGCTTCTTGGAAAGATGGTGCCCGAGGCAGACAGTCGAAAACTTGTGTTCATGGCGCTTATACATGACCTGCCCGAGGCCAGGACAGGGGATGCCAATGCAGTTCACAAGAAGTATATCCGCAGAGATGAGATGAGGGCTTTCATGCATGCAGTGGAAGGATGCAGCCTTGCAGATGATCTCATGGATCTATACAGGGAGTACCATGAAGGCCAGAGCCTGGAAGCACGGCTTGCAAGGGATGCAGACCAGATAGACATGCTTGTTTCCCTGAAGGAGCAAATGGACTGCGGAAACCCAAATGCCGAGAGGTGGATACCCCATGTGGAAAAAAGGCTCATGACCCCTGAAGCCAAACGCCTTGCACAAGGAATCAGGCAGGTACACTGGGCTGCCTGGTGGATGGATTCGTTTAATGAAGAGTCTGCAGAAGGGAAAAGGAGAAATGGTAATGAAAAATAACAGATGGGCAACCATTTTGATGTGTCTTTTTACAGGGCTGTTTCTGGCCTGGCAGCACGCCTTCGCCGCCGCTGTCGCAACCGGGCAAAAAAATGGGCAAATCACTTTAGCCGTCGCCTATACAACAAATACATGGGGTGAGACAAGGCCTGTCCACTCCTGAGGCGGAAGGGAAATCGGCGGGATTTCCCAAAGGATCAGTTGGATCCAAGAGCACAAGAAAAGCGGGCAGATAGATCTTCTTCTGGACGGTGGCAGGTTTCTTTTTCAGTCAGGACGGCACATTGATTCCATGAGAAAGAAAAAAGCAGCGTCGATTTTCCAGTCCTATAAAAAAATGGGATATAATCTTGCGGGTATTGGAGTGGATGATCTGGCTGCAGGATGCGCATTTCTTAAAGATCTGGACCCGGAAGGAACAATTTTGGCCTCGGCCAACCTTTACTGTGGCAAAAGACCGGCCTTTTCTCCCTTCAGGATATTCAAGGCAAAGGGGCTAAGAATAGGGGTGGTATCTGTTTCAGGAAAAGCCGTTCCCAGGGGAATACCCGGCGGAAATGAAACCGAGATACAGTACTCAGATCCTGCCTTGGAAAGGTACATGAAAAAAGTCAGTGAAAATTCTGATCTGGTGATAGTCCTTTCATCAATGATACCTCCCAGGGAGGTGGAATTTGTAAAGAAGCATCCTGGAGTGGCCTTGATAATTTCCAGCGGTCGAACCTCTCCCACTAGAAATCCTGTCAGAATCGGCAAGACCCTCGTGGTAAGCAGTCATCCCAGGGGCAAATCGGTCGGGATTATAAGGCTTTTTGTCAGGAAAAACGGCGACAGCGGTTATGTGGTAAATGGCAGCCAGAACAGGCTGTACTTGCTGGAAAAACGTAAACACTAGGCAGAACATAGAGGAAAATATTGGGGCTAAAGCCGGCTTCCTGGTGCTGAAACGTCCCGCCCCTGTCCGAAGCCGTCAATACCCAGGGATGGACCAGATGTAAAGAGCAGTTCCTGTTTTAGATACAGCTGTCTGCTGTCACATGGTCTTCAAAGGGCTGAAAATGCTTCTTTCGAAGATTGGGCTGTCCGGAGAGATGGTGTTGACTTTTACCTGTTGAACCTTGAGGGTGCCGGAAATACCATCTTTTTTAAGATTAAATGATATTTCACGGGGATAGGAGGTGGCTTGGTCACTGTCTCCGGCCCGAAAGGAAATGGTGGCAAGGCTGCTGTCAAAGGTTAAGGGCTCAAGGGAAGATAAATCATAGGAAAGCGCCAGATCATGACCCAGGAATCGGCATTTAATCCTGGCCACCATCCTGCCGTCCTTTCTTTCGGCCATGTATTCCTTCTTGGTGGAACTGCAATTACGAACAGGAGACCAGGGGTTCAGGCATATCTCCATTAACTGGATGGCAGCATCAACGCCAATGCTGCCATGGCTGGTAAAAAAGGTGTTGCCCTTAAGTATCTTGCCCTCTCGGGGAACATAGATCCATGCTTCCTGCCTGTCTGCCAGCAAGTCGAAAACACTTACCCCCAATGGACCTGATCCCCTTATCCTGAGGTTAAGCCTTTCGCTATGGCTGTAAAACCATATGGCAACACTGAATGACGGGTATTTCCTGGTTCTTGTGCGTATGCTCAGGCGCCCCCTGATTTCAATGCTCCTTATTCTGTCAGCCCTGGTCCTTATATCCTGGATGGGATCCCCGGTGCGCTTTACAGGAGGCATCTGTACAACAGGTTGGCTTTTGAAAAGGGAACAGCCCGTTAAAAAAAAGAGTAGGTGGAACAGGCCCAGCACAATCAGTATGAATGCATGACATCTGTTCTTGAGAAAAAGATCCAATAATTTGGTCATTTTGTTTCCGCCCCTGGAAATCCAGCCGATGTTTCTTAATTTTTTATGTACAGCTCAATTTCGATGTTATTCCACAGGGGTCACACTGTTTTTGTCCATGTGTGTCAGTGGCCGATATGGGTGTATCTTCACCGCTGTGGCCTGTCCTGGTTAACATCGAGATTGTAACTGTTTAATCCCTGTTTTAAAGGAGGGCAATATAACCATGTCTGAAACAGTAATTATCAAATGTCCAGGGTGCGGCACAAAAAATCGGGTACCAGCCGACCGGTTGGACCAAGGACCAAGGTGCGGGAAATGCAAGACCCCTCTGGCCGGAACGGCATCTGGGCCAATAAAATTTTCAGATGCAAATTTTGATTCCATGGTAAATTCTTCTCGTGTAGCATTGGTTGATTGCTGGGCGCCCTGGTGTGGCCCATGTCGCATGATCGGTCCTGTGATAGAGGACCTGGCCAGGCAATTCGGGAACAGGGCACTTATTGGCAAACTAAATGTGGATGAAAATCCAGTGACTGCCCAAAAGTACCAAATAAGGAGCATCCCGACACTGTTGTTTTTCAAGGACGGCAGACTTGCAGATACCCTGGTTGGCGCTGTGCCTCCACAGCAGATAAGGCAGAAGCTGGAAACACTCTTGTAGAGGGAAAATTCCCTGTTTGTCCTCGCAGCCCGGGGAGGAGCATTTGTTTCAAGATTTTTTCAAAAGCCGCTGTACAGGCTGCATACTCTTTCTGGATGCATAACCGGGTAATTCTACAAACTTGAGTGCGGCTAAACCGTCGCCCCCTCAGAGGGCAAATGATTACAGAGTCTTGTGATAATTCTCTCCAGTACGCTGTTAGGGGGTGCTGCAGGTGCAGGGCGGCAGGTGTGCAGATGCATGCCCTGTATTTTTTTGGGGAAGGCGTTATGGCTTCATGACTGTCCCTGTTGTATTCTTCAGGAAATATTTTGATGAATCAAGGTGTAGGCAATGAGCAGACAGAAGAGTTTTGGCGCAAGTGGAAAATGCAGGCCTGAAGATATAGTTCATGTGTGGGATAAGGTGAAAGTCCCCCTGGGCCAGCGATCCTATGAAATACAGATAGGTCCTGGACTGTTGACAGAGCTTCCGGCCAGGCTTCAGGAAATTGGAATTGCCCAACGGTTATTCATAGTTACTGATTCCAATGTGGAGGACCTGATAGGCATCGACTTGCTGAACATCCTGCAGGATGCGGATTTTGAGGTCACACTTATATCCTTTCCAGCAGGGGAAGAGTCTAAGCACATGGAAACGGTAATCGGCCTGGCAAGAAGGCTCGTTCAACTTGGCGCAGACAGAAGGAGCCTGATTCTTGCCCTCGGTGGAGGTGTTACCGGGGATATCGCCGGCTTTCTTGCATCCATTTACATGCGGGGCATTCCGTTCATTCAGCTGCCTACTACGTTACTGGCCCAGGTAGACAGCTCGGTAGGTGGAAAGACAGGAGTAGATCTCCCCGAGGGGAAGAACCTCATAGGTACTTTTGCCCAGCCTCTTGCTGTATTTGCAGATATAGGAGTACTGGCCTCCCTTCCCGGCAGCGAGGTCAGAAACGGCCTTGCAGAGATAGTGAAATACGGCATGATAGCAGATCCGGAGCTTTTTAAATTTCTGGAAGAGAAATGGTGGGACGTGGTAAATCTGGAGCCAGAGACCACAAGCTTTCTTGTCAGGCGCTCCTGTGAAATCAAGGCAGACGTAGTGTCCAGGGATGAACGGGAAGGAGGCCTGAGAAGGATACTTAATTTTGGCCACACCATTGGCCACGCCGTGGAGGCTGTTTCCGGATACTCCATCCCCCATGGAGAAGCAGTAGCCATAGGCATGGTGGCAGTATCCAAGATTTCGGTGGCCAGGGGACTCATGGCCCAGGAGGATCTCGCCAGATTAAAGGGTGTTCTAGAGCAGTTCAGGCTTCCAGTGGAAATACCAGGGTCTATGGACAGGCAATCCATTATGGAACACATGAAGCGGGACAAAAAGGTGCAGGATGGCAGGATTCATTTTGTGCTCACCAGGGGAATTGGAGAGGCACTTGTCGTGGGAGATGTAAGCAAAGAGGAACTGGAAAGGGCTATTCAGCCCTGATTAATGGCCTGCCGAAGAATAACCGGAAGTATCTCCTGTTTGTCACGTTGTCTTTTCTAAAATTTTCTAAACAGGAATATGCTCCATGCCTCTTTTACCTTTATGGGCTAACTGCTTCGAACAGGAACGAGCCGTTTCTTTCAAGATTTCACCAAGGGGAAGCCAGTTTTGGCCGCACTCAAGTTTGTAATAATGTCTGTGTATGTATTCAGAAAGAGTATGTAGCCCGCACAGCGGCTGTTGGTGAATCTTGAAAGAAATGCTCGTTCCCAGGCTATGAGGACAAACCCGGAATGCCCCCAATCCCCAGGACTTGACATTTTGTTAACAAATGACTTAATTTACCTGAAATATTATAAGTTTTTTAAAATAAGTTAATGCATTCATATCAGGATAAAAATACAGGGCTTTCGGGTAGTGAAAATTCTTCCCGAGCACTTCCTGCGGATATTGATCGACAGCTCCAACTGGTTTCAGTGGAAATCACAGAGGATATGTGCCTTCTTGCCAGCCGCTTAATATGTGGCACGGCAGAGCCCCAGGGGTTTTCAGGCAAGGAAGAACAGGAAAAGGTCCTGCGCCTTACCCAGGAGCTGCTGTTTAATTGTGCAGGATATTTCACCCGTATTGCTGCAATAATAGGCAGTACCAGCAGGCTAGACATGGTTGACAGGTTTCTGGAGTTTTTGGCCGATTCCTTTTTCCAAAAATTTTTTGCCTCTCAGGATGCTCCTGATGCCTATGAATATTTCAGAATGATCTTTCTCTCGGAATATCGTACTTTTCTTCAAGATTTTGAAAAGGCCGATGGTTCGTCATCATCACCTGATCAGTATGGTTCAAGAATTATCAGGGAACTCATGGAGTCCGACACGGTTTCAAAGGGTTTGCATAAGCTCCCGCGTAAACAAGTAAAAGATCTGATTTCCCAATCCTTGGAAAGAAAGGCCTTTCTTAAGATATCCCGCCTTCTTCTTGCTCCCTGAAAAATATCTGTAAATGACGTTTAAAAAGGGGATTTCTTCGCTGAAAAATGCCCTTGAGAAAGGAAAGGGCAGCATATCCGTTATCTCAGAGGCAGCTTCAGGGTCCAGTATCATGATTTCCGAGGCTGTGCGTGATATTTCTCGTCCTCTCATTTGGATCTGCCCTGACAAAAAACAATTTCTGGAAAGAACCAGAGAGCTTCAAAATATTCTTCCTGGTCGGGTCTATCCCTTCCCATCCTACGAACACCTCGTATTCCTTCCGCTCATTCCGTCTCCGGAAAACTCGGCATCAAGGATAACTGCCCTTTACAACCTGAATGAACGCCGGGACCCCATCTTGGTTATACAGGCCTCTTCGCTGCTTGAAAGGGTAATACCTGCAGCCGAACTTTCTGCAAATGCCGAACTCATAATGGCAGAAGAAGAGATTGAAAGGGACCAGGTGGCCAGATGGCTGGTTGAAGCGGGTTATGAATACCTGAACAGGGTTGAAAGGGTAGGGGAATTTTCTGTTCGGGGTGAGATCCTGGACATATTTCCACCAGGCCATGAACTTCCGCTAAGGATCTTGTTTTTTGATGATCTGGTTGAAGAAATAAGGTCTTTCGACCCTGTCACCCAGCGCACAGTGAGTTTTTTAAAGGAGGCGATTCTGCTGCCTGCCAGGGAGATAGTCTATTCGGATAAACGGGTGGCTGCGGCGGTAAGGCATGTTATTGAACAGGCTAAGACCCTGGATCTGTCTGCTTCTGACGTAAACAGTATCATTCAGAATCTCGAAGCCAGAAGGGACACGGAGAACTCCCTTTCCATAATGCCTTTTATCTATGGTGAGCTTGACGACCTCCTTTCCTATGCACCTGGTGATACGATCCTGGTTATTGAAGATGCTCTCCAGTGCCAGAGAAACATGGAGGCCTTTTCAGAAAGGGCCCTGGAGGCCCATTTCCAGCAGCTGGAAAACCAGCGTCTTCTGGCCGAGCCGGAAGCATATTATGCTTCTCCTTCCAGTATATCCGGCAGGCTTGAATCATTGTCCAGGGTGTTTCTGGCGCCGGGAAGAATTCTGGCCTCAAGACAGCAGTCAGGTTTCAGCCCTGCCGCTTTTGACGTGGAGATCGAGACCGGGATTACCAGGAACGAATCCCTGCCTGTGGCCCAGGCTACCTTCAGAAAAGGAACAGAATTTTTTTCCTCTTTTGCCTCCAGGCTTTCCAGGTGGACGGACCAGGGCAAGAGGGTGTTCATCCTTTACCAGGAAAAAGATGCCAGAAAGAGGCTTGAGGGTCTCCTGGAACATTACGAGATTGTATTCCAGTCCCTTGATTTACAGGAAGAAGCCGGCGCTCTGCCTGGATTTGACCGTCTGGCTGATCTCCAGGCTCCTGGTGTTTACCTGCTTTCCGGGTTCCTGGCAGAAGGTTTTACCGACCTGGAAAGCCAGGTTGTATTCGTGCCAGATCATGAGCTTTTTACCTTCAAGCATTTTGATACCAGAAGGAGAAAGAGCCGCAAAAGGAAGGTTTCGCCTGTTTCCATTTCGGATATCAGGGAAGGGGACCTGGTGGTTCACAGGGATCACGGTGTTGCGCGTTACATGGGGCTGACTACCATGTCGGCAAATGACATCCCCGGGGAATTTATCAACCTGGAATACCGGGGAGGTGACAGGCTTTATCTGCCTGTGGACAGGCTGGGCCTGCTGCAGCGCTACGTAGGGGTGGAAGGCAGGGAGCCCAGGCTGGACAAGTTGGGGGCCGGGACCTGGTCAGCCAGGAAGCAGAAGGTAAAAAGGGCCATTCGGGAAATCGCCCATGAACTTGTGGATCTTTATGCTGCCAGGAAGGTGAGAAAAGGCATTGCCCTTTCTGAACCTGACGACATGTACCGGCAGTTTGAGGCGGCTTTTCCATACAGGGAAACAGACGACCAGCTG
>QOAL01000144.1 GCA_003978135.1 Thermodesulfatator sp. | reverse complement strand
ACCTTACGGCCTTTTCCGACCCTGCTTGACGATTCGGGTTACCCCTACACGCCGGGTCGGCGATTTCGCGGTGAACAGGCAATTACCGCGGGTGGCATCACAGCCACCAGGTTCGCCAGAGCTTCGCCTGGCACACAAGCGATCACAGGGTGCTGCAGATGCAAGGCAGCGGGTGCGCAGGCGTACTCCCTGTACTTCAAGTACCCGCTAACGCAGCAGATGCGGTGCCCTGTGATCGCTTACCTGTTTTTTTCATTTTTTCCTCTTGATTTCCCCTTGGTAATAAAAAGCAAGATGCTGATAAAAAGCCCGGCTGCAGCGCATCCAGCCATGGTAATCCTTGTTCCGGCATGTTCGGCAACAATGCCCTGCAGCAGGCTTCCAAAGGGGAAAAGGCCCATGAAACAGGTTGAAAAAAGGCCCATTATCCTGCCTCTCAACTCATTGGTTACCTCTATCTGCAATATGCTCAGCCCGCTGGTAGACGCCAAAACCATTACGAAACCACTGAGGAAAAGGAAAACGGATATCTGGGAAAAATCCTGGGCAAGGGCAACAGGAACAATGGAAGCTGGGAAAAGAATGGCACCCGCCCACCACCAGACTTCGCGGCGGCCTCTGTGCCCGAATACTGCCACGAATACTGCCCCTGCCAGGGCTCCAAGACCATTGGCAGCGCACATGAACCCGTATTCCCTGGCTCCCAGGCCCAGCACGTCCCTTCCCAGGGAGGGAAGCAGGATAGAATAAGGCAGTAGAAGTATGCCAAATGCCATAATGGTGACCAGTACCCTGGAAAGGATTTCATGGCCTGCCACAAATTTTAATGCCTCTTTGATGGATTCAAAGGCAGTGCCTGGAGACGGCCTTAATGGCCGGTTGAGACCCTGATACCTTTTCTTTACATACAGAAGAGATGCCATTATGCACAGGGAGGAAGCGGCCTTAAAGAAAAAACAATGGGCCATGAAACCTGCACTCATGAGCACTCCAGCCAGGGCAGGCCCTGCAAACCTGGACAGGTTAAATACTGCTGAATGAATGGCTATTCCATTGGTAATATCATGCCTGCCAACCAGGTCAAACACAAGAGACTGCCTGGCTGGAACTTCAAATGCCATGCCTGCACCAAGAACAGATGCAAGGAGCAAGAGAAGAGACACGGATATGGCCCCTGACTGGACCAGAAAGCCCAGTATGAGTGCCTGAAGAAGTATCAACGTGTGTATAAGTATGAGAAACGAGATCTTGGGAAGCCTGTCTGCAAGCATTCCCCCGACCAGGGCAAAACCAAGGATGGGCAGCCCGGTCACCATTCCCAAAAGCCCCACATAAAACGTGGAGCCTGTCAGCTCAAGGATCAGCCACCTCTGGGCAGTGCCCTGGACCCATGTACCCAGGAGGGCAACGGCCTGGCCCAGAAGGAAGACCCTGTATCCCTGGTATTGAAGACTTGAAAGTGCTCTGGGCCAGATAAGCTTTTCAGAAGGATTTTGCAAAATCCTTGGCAAAATAGGTGATAATTATATCGGCTCCCGCACGTCTGAAACAGAGAAGCGATTCATGAATTACCCTTTTCTCATCTAGCCAGCCGTTTTGGGCTGCGGCCTTGATCATGGCGTATTCGCCGCTTACCTGGTAGGCAGCTATGGGCAGGGTAAACTCCTGACGGAGAAGACCTATGATATCAAGATACGGCATGCCTGGCTTGACCATCAGAATGTCTGCGCCTTCTTCCATGTCAAGAGTGGCCTCCCTTAAGGCCTCGCGGCTGTTGGCAACATCCATCTGGTAAGAGCTTCTGTCACCAAACTGGGGAGCGCATTCAGCCGCATCCCTGAAAGGCCCGTAAAAGCTGGAGGAATATTTGACCGCATAGGACATGATGGGAATCTGCTCGTAGCCGTTTTCATCCAGGGCCTCCCGGATGGCCCCTACCCTCCCATCCATCATATCAGATGGTGCCACCATGTCAGCTCCCGCCCTGGCATGGGAGAGGGCTACCTTTTGAAGAAGTTCAAGGGTTGCGTCATTGTCAATGAGCACCGAATCCCCTCCCCGGGCCTTGTCCTTGACCAGCATGCCACAGTGACCGTGAGAGGTATATTCACACAGGCACACATCCGTGATTACCATGAGGTCTGGCACAGCCTTTTTAATGGCAGATACTGCCTTCTGCACCACCCCTGATTTTATCCAGGCATGGGAGCCCTTGGCATCCTTCTTCTCAGGAAGGCCAAAAAGGAGCACTGCCGGCAGCCCCAGTTCATAAGCCTCTCTGGCTTCCTTCACTGCCGTGTCCACTGACATCTGAAATACGCCTGGCATAGACGCAATGGGCTGGCACAGTTTCTTGCCTGGTGCTACAAAAATGGGATAGATAAGGTGATCCTTGGAAACAGTCGTTTCCCTTACCATTGCACGAAAGGCACCTGTTTTTCTCAGCCTTCTCGGCCTGTATTCTGGGAACATCATAATGGCAGCCACTCCTTGATCTTCGCTATGACAACATCGATCTCCACGGGTTCCTTTATGCAGTCATTGCACCCTGCATCCTGGAACTTTTCCTTTTCTTCCTGGGACAGCCTGGAACAAAGTACCATTATGGGAATCTTGTCCGTTTCGGCAGACTGCTTGAGGAGTACGCTAACAGACTGGGCATTCAGTATGGGAATATCCTGTCTTATCACAATAAGATCAGGCACCACCTCCATGGCAATATCAAAACCGGCCTGACCGTCTTCTGCCACAAGAAGCTCAAATGGAAATTTCTCTGCAACCTGCTGAAATATGGGCTTACTTTCCGGTCTGTGATCGACCAGCAGAACCACGGGTCTTGAACTCATGGATTTTCTCCTACTTTTCCGACTCGTAGCAGATACGGATCAAGCGGTTAATAAAGAGCTCCGGGTTTTCAACCGCATCAGAAGGTACATTGAAATGCTCCTGACCTGTCTTTTCCCTTATAAGGGTGAGGCCGTATTCAAGAATACTGGATAGACGCTCACAGTGAACATACAGGCTGGAGGGATCAGACCTGCATGCATCGAGGATCCTGTCAATGGCACTGTCATCAAATGTTATCTCTATTTCACACCTGTTAAAAAAGGATGCTTCATAACTCTTGATCTGCTGTATCCAGAACAGCACGTTGGCAGCAGCCTCTTCCACAGACAGATCGTCCTTGAGACAAAGGTGAGCAATGAGCTCCTTTCTAAGATCATTCAGCTCCGTGCCCTGGTTTTCCCATTCAGGAAGCATTTCCAGGCTGAGACCAGCCATGATCTGCTGTTTTTCGTTGTGGAGAAATGCCTCATAGTGGTGTTTTCTCTTGGGAAGTTCTGGATCTTGAAGAAGTTTTTCAAGCTCCGCCTCGGGGTCTTCGATGATGTTTTTAGTTACTACGAGGTAGTCTATTCCAGATGATGGAAGTTTTTTCTCAAAGGGCATAAGTGCCCTTTCCATGACACTTACCAATGCCCTGGCACCGGTCCTTTCCTGGAACGCTTGGCTTGCCAGCAGCCTGAGTGCATCCTCCTCGAACTTGAGATCTATTCCATAGGCCCTGAAATCCTGTTTCTTGCTGACTATTACCGGGCTCTTGGGATTTCTTAGGATTTCAAAAAGATCGTCCTGGGAAAGCTCTTCCAGAACTGCTATGACAGGCAGCCTTCCGATAAATTCATTCTCAAAGCCAAATTCCACCAGATCCTGGGGCTTGACATTCTTAAGCCATTCCTTGTCCTCTTTTAGGTCCACATCGGCTCCAAAACCGATGCCCTGGGAAGAAAGCCTTTTTTTGATAATATCCGCCAGACCGGAGAAAGCACCACTGACTATAAACAAGATGTTCCTGGTATTTATAGTCTTCTGCATTCTCTTGCCGGTCTTTCTGAAATGCTCTATGGCCTCCAGCTGGGAAATGGGATCATGGGGAGTCTTAAGGTCAACCTCTGTTTCTTCAAGGGGCTTCAGAAGCGCCCTCTGTACTCCTGCCCTTGAAACATCCGGCCCCTTTAATCCCTGGGCGGAAGCAATCTTGTCTATTTCATCGATGTAGATAATGCCGTACTGGGCCCGTTCAATATCTCCATCAGCCTCCTTGACAAGATCCCTGACCAGGTCTTCCACGTCACCGCCCACATAGCCTGTTTCGCTGAACTTGGTGGCATCCCCCTTGACAAAGGGCACACCCAGCTTGGCGGCGATAAGCTTTATAAGATAGGTCTTACCCACTCCCGTAGGACCTATTAGGATAATATTGTTCTTGATGTTTCCTACTGGCAGCCGGTTTTTGCCGCGTTTTTCAATATAGGAAATTTTTTTGAAATGGGTGCAGATCTTGGTGGCAAGGACTGCCTTGGCAGCGTCCTGTTTGACAACGTATTCATCCAGATATGCCTCAAGTTCCTCAGGCATTATGTCGAAACAGAATGACTTGTCTTTTTTACTACCACTGCCCTGGGTAATATCAGAATCTTCCGGACTTACCTGCTTGGGAAAAACCATCTGAGAAATGACCTTTACTCGACCGCCGTACTTCTTGGTCAGGTAGTCGCTAATTTCTTTTTCCAGGTTTTTTTGAGACGGGAAGGAATGTTTTTCAGTATCGTCGTCACCGGCTGCCTGGAATTTTCCAGGCACGGAAGAGACTTTTCCCTTGGCTTCCTCGTCAAGCGCCTTTTCCCTGGTTTCTTTTTTATTTTGAGAATCCGGATCCTTCGGATATTCTCCCTTTTTATCCATGGCGTTAAATTTACCACAGGCCAAATTTCTTCTCAACTTTATGGACTTTTTATTTTCCATGTTTTCCGTTACCATAATTCCGGTAAAATTTGCGGCAAATATCATGCCGAAAGCAGACAGATTCCCAGTCTGGCACCAGACCCAATCCGCCTGCTATCAACAGCCGCTGCGGGAGGCAATCTAAAACCCCAACAAAAATTTAACCATTACAGTCAAAAGAGGTACAGATGAGCCGATCACCATTGCAGAATGTCCTGGTCCTTGACTTTGGTTCCCAGACTACCCAGCTAATTGCAAGGCGGGTCAGGGAGGTCCAAGTTTATTGTGAAATTCATCCCTTTAATATAAGTATCGCTGACATCAAGGCAATGTCCCCCAAGGGAATCATACTTTCAGGCGGGCCTGCCAGTGTATATGACGAGGATGCGCCTGCCATTTCCAGGGAAATCTTTGAGCTTGGGATACCCATACTCGGCATTTGCTATGGCATGCAGTTCACCACAATGCTCTTTGGGGGCAGGGTTGAAAAGAGTGACCACAGGGAATATGGACATGCCAAGCTCATAATAGACGATCCCAATGAACTTTTCCATGGCCTTGCAGACAAGGCAATTGGCCATCAGGTATGGATGAGTCACGGTGATCGGGTGGAAGAACTTGCTCCCGGCTTTAGGGTAATAGCCCACAGTGCATCCTGTCCTGTGGCGGCCATGGCCCATGAAACCAGGCCCATTTACGGCGTCCAGTTCCATCCCGAAGTTGCCCACACGGAAATTGGCAGAGACGTGCTTTCAAACTTCCTTTTCAGGGTATGTTCCTGCAAACCAGACTGGAACATGCGCTCCTTTGTTTCTTCAACGGTAGAGGATATAAGGGCCAGGGCCGGGGACAGAAAGGTAATATGTGCCCTTTCAGGCGGCGTGGATTCCACTGTTACTGCACTCCTTATCAACAGGGCTATTGGCAGCAATCTCACGTGTATATTTGTAAACAACGGGCTCCTCAGGAAAAACGAGGCCCAGGTGGTCCTGGCATTCCTCAAACAGTTTCAATTGAATGTCCGTTACGTTGATGCTGAAGAACGCTTCCTTTCAAAGCTCAAGGGAGTGGCAGACCCTGAAGAAAAGAGAAAGATCATTGGCAGGGAATTCATAAAGGTGTTCGAGGAAGAGGCCTCCAAAATAGACCAGGTGGATTTCCTGGCCCAGGGAACCCTGTATCCAGATGTAATAGAAAGCGTATCCTTCAAGGGACCGTCTGCCACAATAAAAAGCCATCATAACGTGGGGGGGCTTCCAGAGGTGATGAAGCTTGAACTCATAGAGCCTCTCAGGGAGCTTTTCAAGGATGAGGTCAGAAAGGTGGCCGAAGAACTGGGCATGCCCTATGAGCTGGTAAACAGGCATCCCTTTCCAGGGCCGGGGCTGGCCATCAGGGTGCTCGGGGAGGTAACCAGGCTCCGTCTTTCCATCTTGAGGGAGGCTGATGCAATAGTTCTGGAGGAGATGAAGGCATCTGACTGGTACTGGAAGGTATGGCAGGCATTTGCCGTGCTCCTTCCTGTCCGGACTGTGGGCGTCATGGGAGATGAAAGGACCTATGATCATGTTGTTGCCATCCGTGTGGTGGACAGCCTTGATGCCATGACCGCAGACTGGTCAAAGCTTCCCTATGATCTCCTTGGCAGAATGTCTAACCGGATCATTAACGAAGTCAAGGGGGTAAACCGGGTATGCTATGACATAAGCTCCAAGCCGCCGGCTACCATTGAGTGGGAATAAAATGTCTGACTTTACCCATCTTCACCTTCATACAGAATACAGCCTTCTCGACGGGGCGATCAGGCTGAAGGACCTTTTTCCCAAGGCAAGGGAATATGGTTATGATGCCCTGGCCATCACTGACCACGGCAATATGTACGGGGCACTCAAGTTTTACCAGCAGGCACTGCAGGCTGGTATAAAGCCCCTTATAGGTTGCGAGCTTTACGTGGCGCCCAAACACAGGACAGACAGAAGTGCCAGGAGCCAGAGCCAGGCAGCCTTTCACCTTGTGCTTCTTGCCATGAATAACACCGGTTATAAAAACCTTTTGAAGCTCGTGACCCTGGCCAACTTCGAGGGCTTTTACTATAAGCCCAGGGTGGACAAGGAGCTTCTGGAACAGTTCAACCAGGGACTTATCGCCCTGTCTGCCTGCCTCCACGGAGAAGTTGCCCATGCCTGCCTCCACGGAGATGAGAAAGCTGCCACATCCCTGGCTGAGACATATGCCAGCATCTTCAAGGACAGATTCTACCTGGAGCTACAGGAAAACGGCATACCGGAACAGACAGAAGTCAACAGGGCACTTGTATCCCTGGCAGACAAACTGGGAATCCCCGTGGTTGCCACCAATGACTGCCACTATCTCAACAGGGAAGATGCAGATGCCCATGACGTTCTGCTCTGCATACAGACAGGAAAGACGGTTGACGATCCCAAGCGGATGAAATTTTCCACAGACAGCCTCTACTTCACAGATCCTGAAGAGATGACAAAGCGCTTTTCCTGGTGCCCTGAGGCCTTGTCAAACACCAGGGAAATAGTTGAAAAATGTCACGTGGAGATCGAAACAGGCAGGCACCATTTCCCGGTTTTCAGGTTGGATTCGGACCTGACCTATGAGGAGGAATTTGAAAAACGGGCGGCAAAGGGCCTGGAAAAAAGACTCCTGGAAGATGGCATAGATCCTGACGGGCAAGAGATCTACAGGCGGCGATTCCAGGAGGAAATAGATATTATCAAGCAAAAAGGATTTGCCTCCTATTTTCTCATTGTTTCGGATTTCATCAACTGGGCCAAGGAAAACGGCATACCGGTAGGACCTGGAAGAGGATCGGCTGCAGGTTCTCTGGTGGCCTACTCCATGAGGATTACCGACATCGATCCGGTAAAATACGGCCTTTTCTTCGAGCGATTTCTGAATGCCGAAAGGGTATCCCTGCCTGATATAGACGTTGATTTCTGCATGTCCAGAAGAGATGAGGTTATCCGCTATGTAACCGAACGGTACGGGGGTGAAGATCATGTTGCCCAGATCATAACCTTCGGGCAGATGAAGGCAAAGGCGGTAATCAGGGATGTGGGCAGGGGTCTTGGGATGCCGTACCCTGACGTTGACCGGATAGCAAAGCTTGTCCCGGACAGACTGAACATCAGCCTGGACACTGCCCTTGAGATGGAGCCAAAACTAAAAAAGCTTCAGAAAAGGGATCCCCGGGTGGCAAGGCTCCTGACCATCGCCAGGGCATTGGAAGGGCTTCCCAGGCATTCCTCGACCCATGCTGCCGGAGTTGTCATATCTGACAAGCCCATGGTGGAATACCTTCCCCTGACCAAGGGACAGGAAGGTGAAACTGTCACCCAGTTCGATATGAAGGACGTGGAAAAGGTCGGGCTTATAAAGTTTGACTTCCTGGGCCTCAAGACCCTGACTGTCATAGATACCGCCCTCAAGCTCATTGAAAAACATCACGGAGAAAAAATAGATCTGGCCAGGATCCCCATTGACGACCCGCAAACATACAAGCTTCTTTCAGAAGGAGATACCACAGGTATTTTCCAGTTGGAAAGCTCTGGCATGAAGGATCTTATCAGGAGAATGAAGCCGTCCACCTTTACGGATCTCATTGCCCTTGTTGCCCTGTACAGGCCAGGCCCCCTGGAAAGTGGCATGGTTGATGACTTTGTAAGGAGAAAACACGGCGAAGTTGAGGTGGAATACCTGCTAGCTGAGCTTGAGCCTATCCTTGAGGAGACCTACGGGGTCATAGTCTACCAGGAACAGGTCATGAAGATTGCCCAGGAGCTTGCCGGCTACAGCCTTGGCGAGGGTGATCTGCTCAGAAGAGCCATGGGCAAAAAGATACCTGAGGTCATGGACGCCCAGAAGGAGAGATTCATGCAGGGCGCCAGGGAAAAGGGAATCCCCCTGGACAAGGCTGAGACCATATTTGACCTTATGGCCAAATTTGCAGGTTACGGGTTCAACAAAAGTCATTCTGCTGCCTATGCCCTGATTTCCTATCAGACCGCCTGGCTAAAGACACATTACCGTATTCCCTTCATGGCCTCTCTCCTTTCCAACGAGCTGGGAAGCACTGACGGCGTGGTAAAATTCCTGTCTGAATGCCGTTCCAGCAATATCACCGTGCTTCCTCCTGACATCAATGCCAGCTGGACAGATTTTACCATCGAAGGGGATGCCATCCGGTTTGGCCTGGCTGCAGTAAAAAACGTGGGGACAAGTGCCATAGATGTCATTATTGCTGAAAGGGATGAGGGAGGAGCATTCAAGGATCTCCAGGACTTTGTAACCAGGGTGGATCTCAGGAAGGTCAACCGCAGGGTCATGGAAAGCTTGATCAAATGCGGGGCCATGGATTCATTCGGCCTCAAGAGATCCCAGCTGATGGAGGTACTTGATGATGCCATAGATTTCGGCCATGCCAGGCAGAAGGACAGGAGCATGGGCCAAAAGAGCCTCTTCGATATAATGCCTGCCAAGGATACAGGAAGCGGCATGTCCTTCAAGATTCCGGACAAGGAAGAATGGCCTGAGATAGAAAGACTGGCCATGGAGAAGGCTGCCCTGGGGTTTTACATAAGCGGCCATCCCCTTGACCAGTTCCGGGAAGAAATAGAAAGGCTGGCAGCTGTAAATACTGAAAATCTCTCTTCTGTGCCCGATGGCTCCAGAATCGGCCTTGCAGGTGTAATCAGGAGCAAAAAGGAAAAGATAACCAAAAGGGGCGACAAGATGGCCTTTCTGGTACTGGAAGACCTGCACGGATCGGTGGAGATCTTCTGTTTTTCCGAGATTTACTCCACAGCCACCAAGATAGTAGACAGCGACAATCCCCTGTGGATAGAAGGCCTTTTGAAAAAAGAAGGAGACAAGGCATCTGAAAATGTTAGCTGCAAGGTGGTGGCAGAAAGGATAGAACTGCTGGAAGAAGCGTGCAAGAGGAAGACATCAGGCATCAATATTGAACTCAGGGATGACCTTATAGGCGTATCAGTGCTTCCAGAACTGGAAAAGGTTCTTAAGACAAACAGGGGCAAGTTTCCTGTAACACTCCAGATCAATGTACCGGGAAAGGGATTGGTGCAGCTGAAACTGCCTGAGGAATATAACATTGACAACAATCCGGAAGCAGCAGGTCTGGTCAACAGCCTTCTGGGCTATCCTGCATTTCGCCCCGAATACGAAAGGGAAATGAACTGATCCTGGGTAACGTCTCAATAAACCCGTGCAAATGCATTTCTATCTGCCATAAGGCTGCCCCAGTATAAGGCGGAGGGTATGAAGCCTTAATCCCTATGCGTCCAGTGGCAAAAAACCCAGCAGACGGGAGTGCCATGTAAGCAGTTAGACAGTATTTCTTTGCCACAAGCACACAGCCATAAACAGAGGAAGTATACGGAGCGGGTATTTCTTTCAAGATTCACCAATAGCCGCTGTGCGGGCTACCTACTCCATCTGGATACAGACATGGACAACCTTACAGACAAAAGTGCGGCTAAAGCTGGCTTCCTTTGGTGAAATCTTTCAAGAAACACACCGCTCCTTGCCCCCCAGGTATAAATGTGAACAAACTCATGTACGGGTGCATTTCTTTTTTGTTAACATTTGCCATC
>QOAL01000011.1 GCA_003978135.1 Thermodesulfatator sp. | reverse complement strand
CGATTCCATAAAAGAACTCGTACAGATACTCCAGGAGGCAGGGCAGAAACTGGGCCGGACCATATTTCTTATCTCGGATGAACCCTACAGAAAGCTGGTGTTTTCAGGCAACACCGTCCCGCCCCTCATGAAATATTACGCAAATACTATTGTAACCACATCTTTTTCCAAGGATTTATCCATTCCTGGAGAACGGATTGGATACGTTGCTGTCCATCCTGAAATAACTGACAGGGGCCCTCTCCTCGGTGCCCTAAACCTTGCGAACAGGATACTGGGATTCGTGAACGCCCCGGCTCTAATGCAAAGGGTTGTGGCAGAGGTAGCCTCAGAAAAGGTGGATACATCAATATACGAAAAGAGAAGAGACCTCTTTGCTGAAATTCTCTCAAGGGCAGGGCTTTCCTTTACAATGCCCCAGGGCGCCTTCTATTTCTTCCCCAAAAGTCCCATAGAAGACGAAACCAAATTTGTAAGGATACTCCAGGACGAACTGATACTAACTGTGCCGGGTTCAGGTTTTGGACTTCCCGGTCATTTCCGCATTGCCTTCTGCGTCGGGGATGAAGTAATCAGACGTTCAGAGGAAGGTTTCAAGAGGGCGGTGGAGAAAAGCACCTCCTGACCATGATCAGCAAGGCATAAGCATAACGGACAGCATCCTTGCCTTTCCATTACATCCTTGTTGGATTTATTTCCCTTGCAGCCGGTTTTGTCCAGGGGCTGAGCGGTTTCGGCTCGGCCCTTGTGGCAATGCCCCTGTTGCTTTTGTTCATGCCTGCCAGGGTGGCAGTGCCCTTTTGCATACTCATGGGCCTTTTAATCACCCTTCAGCTGGGCATCGGCCTCAAAAGGCATCTGGATTTCAAGAAGATAGGCCCGCTATTCCTTGGGTGTCTTCCAGGCATTGCATGCGGCACCTATCTGCTTAAACATGCGGACAACATGCTCGTTAAAAAGGCACTGGGGGTAATACTTATATGCTACAGCCTGTTTCAGCTTTTCATGCACCCTAAGCCACTGAGGCTGAAGCCATACTGGGGTGTTATAGCAGGCCTTCTTACCGGCGTCATAGGAGCTGCATTCAGTGCCGGGGGGCCACCGAGCATTATTTATGCCAGCCTGAACACGTGGGACAAGGATGATATCAAGGCGACCCTAACCGGTTTTTTCTTCCTGACCGGAGTGATAATTGCTGTGGCCCATGCGGCCGCAGGCGTGACTTCCATGCTTGTAATAAAGCTCTTTGCCCTTTCTATCCCCCTTATAGTTACAGGAACCCTTATTGGAGCCAGGCTTTACAAAAGACTTTCCCATCAGGGATACCTGAAACTCATATACATCCTGCTGCTGATTATGGGAGTGATGCTCCTGGGAACTGCCTAAACCACCCGTAAGCACTTGAATCAATTCCTTTAACAAACCTACCTGCTCGCCGGATACCGCATCTGCCGAGTTGTCAGGCGCTCGAAATACAGGAAGCCTATCCAGAATTACACGGGTTTAAATGTGAGGTCACGGAGCAGGAGACGTGGAGGGTTCGAAACAATCACCCTTTTTCCTCAATTTTGCTCTTTGCCCATTCCAGGGCCTCGAGCACCCTGGGAGCCACGAGTTCCCTGGCCTCCTCATAGGTCACCCACCTGTAGGCATCGTGTTCCGGCTTTCCGATTTCAGGATTCACGGGAAGGCTGATATCCTTTTTATGCGTCTGGCCGAGATAATATCTGGCTATTTTTCTGCCCTGGTTATAGGGGCCTGTTTCCCGGAAGTCATAACCCCATCTAAAATCCAGATCGGTTATGGTTGTTTCTTCCTTGGTCTCCCGCTTCGCAGCCTCAATTGGATCTTCTCCAGGTTCGACGATCCCCTTTGGAAAATCCCAGTAACCATAGGCCCTCAAGAGGAGAAAACGCCACTTTCCATCCCGTGCCTTTCTAACAACTATTACCCCGGAAGACAATGTCATGGGTTTCTTTTTTCCTTTGTGTTTCATAAAACCAGGCGTCCTTCCTCCTTAATCCTGTGATCAAGGTAATACAACACCGGGACAACCATCCTGGAAAATATGGTGGCAGCCACCTCGCCTGCCATAAGGGAGATGGCAAGACCCTGGAAGATCGGGTCAAAAAGGATAACGAAGGAACCCACCACCACGGCTGAGGAAGTTAGAAGCATGGGCCTGAACCTGATGGCTCCGGCATCTATGACTGCATCGCCAAGGGACATTCCCTCTGCAAGACGAAGCTCTATAAAATCCACGAGGATAATGGAATTCCTGACCACGATTCCGGCACCTGCGATAAAGCCTATCATGGAAGTTGCTGTAAAAAAGGCACCCATCAAGGCATGGGCTGGAATTATGCCTATTAGCGAAAGGGGAATAGGCGCCAGGATCACCAGGGGCACGGAATACGACCTGAACCATCCCACCACCAGGACATATATCAGCACCAGGACCACGGCAAAGGCAAGCCCCATGTCCCTGAAAACCTCGTATGTAACCTGCCATTCACCGTCCCATTTCATAAACCAGTCGTCTGAGGAAAAGGGCAGATGGGTATACAGCACCTGGATTCCCTTCTCACCTGCAGGAGTTACAAGCTCTTCCAGGGCCTTGTTCATCTTCAGGATTGCATAGATGGGGCTTTCTTCCCGACCGGATACATCACCTGTAACATATACCACGGATTTAAGGTTTTTGTGGTAGATAGGATGCGGGATGACAGTCTTTTCCACATGGGCGACTTCGGATACATGGATTATTTTCCCGGTCACAGATCGAACCATCAGGGACTTGAGATCAGGAATACCTGTACGGGAGCTTACGGGAAGCCGCAGAAAAAGCGGAACATCCTCTGCCGCATCAGGCACATGCAGAAGCCCCACCTCGCTTCCTGCCATTGAGGCCTGAAGAACCTGGAGCACCCTTGCGGGATAGACCCCTGCCTGTGCCGCCTTCTCCTTTTCCACCACAACCCGGTACTCAACCTGGGGATCTGTCATATACCAGTCCACATCTACTACGCCGTCTGTTTCCTGGAAGATCTCTTTTATTTCTCTGGCCACGGCTATCTGCTGTTCGTAGTCAGGCCCGTAAACCTCGGCAACCAAGGTCTGGAGCACAGGCGGACCAGGAGGTATTTCTGCCACCTTGATCCTGGCACCATACTGTCTGGCGACCTTCTGAAGCTTGGGCCTCAACCTTTTGGCTATGGGATGACTCTGCTCCTCCCGCATGTGTTTGGGAAGGAGATTGACCTGGATATCCGCTACATTAGGCCCTCGCCTGAGGTAATAGTGACGGACAAGGCCATTAAAATTAAAGGGCGCGGATGTGCCGATGTAGAGTTCGTAGTCTGTGACCACATCTTCTTGCGACAGGACGCTTCCAAGCTCCTGGGCTACCCGTGCAGTCTGCTCAAGGCTTGTGCCTTCCGGCATATCAATTATCACCTGAAATTCACTTTTATTATCAAAGGGCAGCATCTTAACCCGCACTACCTTGAAATATATTAAAGAACAGGAAAGGAGGAACAGCACTGCCATCCCCCCAAGAAAAAGCCATCGCTGGTGCACGTTTTTTATAAGGTGCCCCATGGCCCACCGGTATATCCTGTCAAGCCTGCTGTCCTTTTCCTCCTTGTGATCTGCCTTTCGCCCCATGATATGGTAAGCAGTCCAAGGGGTTATAACAAAAGAGATAACCATGGAAAGGAACATGGCAACAGAGGCGCCCACGGGCATGGGCCTCATGTAAGGCCCCATGAGACCCCGCACAAAGGCCAGGGGAAGTATGGCAACAATGACCGTGAACGTGGCAAGGATGAGGGGGCTTCCAACCTCTACCACGGCCTCGACTATGATATCCTTTACAGGACGGCCCTTGTTGAATGGAAGCCGCAGGTGACGCACGATGTTTTCAACATCCACTATGGGATCATCCACAAGGATACCTATGCAGAAAATCAGGGCAAAAAGTGTGACTCTGTTAAGGGTGTAGCCGTGGATGTAATAGATAAAAAGGGTAAACGCCAGGGTTACAGGAATGGCCACCAGGACCACAAGACTTGCCCTGACACCCAGGAGAAGGGCCATGAGGATTGCAACGGAAATTGTTGCAATAGCCAGGTGCTCAAGCAGCTCACTGGATTTTTCCCTGGCTGTTTCGCCGTAGTCCCTTGTAACTACAAAGTGAACATCTCCAGGCAGAATATATCCCTTTACGCTTTCGACCTTTTTTATGACCTTGTTGGCAAGCTCGGTAGCATTCCAGCCCTTGCGTTTGGCAGCAGAGATGGTAACTGCCTCCTTGAGGCTGCCTGCCTGGAATGTAACTCCATGCTTTTCCGCATGGCCCCTGCCTGCACCGATGAGCACGTACGAATCAGGCTCCTGGGCCCCGTCTTTTATATCTGCAACCTGGCCAAGGGTGACGATCCTGCCCCTGACAACCTTGACAACGGCAGATTTTACATCTTCTTCAGAAGAGAAAAAGTTGTTCAGCTTAAGGGAAAAGGCCATGTTGTCACGGGTAATATCCGTGATCCAGGATGCCTGGTTTTGTGAGGAAAGGGCCTGGATTACATCAACTGCATCCAGTCCCAGGCTGTTCAGGGCAGTTTGACGCAAATTTATCCTTAGCTGCCTCTTCAAGCCTCCTTTTATGGAAGTACCGCTGATACCAGGAATCTGTTTTATCTGTTCTCGAAGCGATGCGGCTATCTGCCTGAGCTGCCTGCCATCATAGCCGTCACCCCAAAGCGTAATGCTTATGATGGGTACGTCATCTATGGAATGTGGTTTGAGAAGGGGCTTGCTGCATCCTGGAGGAATCCAGTCAAAATGTGAGTAAAGCTTG
Organism: Thermodesulfatator sp.; assembly: GCA_003978135.1. Taxonomy (GTDB): domain Bacteria; phylum Desulfobacterota; class Dissulfuribacteria; order Dissulfuribacterales; family QOAL01; genus QOAL01. The sequence continues at coordinate 5,665 of QOAL01000011.1, read as the reverse complement.
TCATAGGCCTTCAGCAAACTGTCTTCTGTATCCTGGCCCACGTAAAACCTGACTATGGTCATGGCCCTGCCGTCCATGGCAGTTGAATACACGTATTCCACCCCTGGAATCTCCCACAGGAGTCTTTCCATGGGACCGGTAACCCTGCTTTCCATCTCCTTTGGAGATGCCCCTGGCATGCTTACCATTACATCCACCATGGGCACTACAATCTGGGGCTCTTCCTCGCTGGGAGTAAACAGGATTGCAAAGACACCGAGAAGAAGGGAAGAAATTACAATAAGCGGGGTAAGCTTGGAATCGACAAAGGTCTTTATAACCCAGGCAAGAAAGGGTGCCTTGTGAGTGACGTGGATTTTCCCGGGATCTTCGGTGCTGTTATTCAAGGTGGATGCCCTCTCTCACCCTGGAAAGATTTGTCACAACCACCCTGTCTCCTGGCCAAAGACCGCTCAAAATAGTTACGTATATCTCCTGGTCTCCTTTTCTGGCCATTCCTGAAAAAAACGGCAGAAGGCGTTTTTCCGACTTCCTCCATTTCTTTCCTGTCTTTACAATGCGCCATCTTACAATGTCGGAATCGTCAACCGTATAGACACCTTTAATGCCACTACGACTGATGACAGCACTTTCCGGCAGCACAATGGCCTGATAAGAACCCAGCTTCACAAAAACCCTTCCGAACAACCCGCTTTTGAGATCTGCTGAATCGAGATCGGCCAATATGGTAAAAGTATGCGTCGCAGGCTGTGAAGAACGCTGAATGTGCACCAGAGGTGCCTGGATATCCATTTCAGCCGCCGGAATAGACACGGTGACCATATCCCCCGTAGCCACATCTGAATGAAGGGTCTCATCAATGTCGGCCTCAAACCAGAAACCACTCCCCTTCCCATCAAGACTTATCAGGGGCACTCCAGGATTCACGTAGGTTCCCGGATCCACATTTCTTGATGATATCCATCCATCCATGGGGGCCTTTATTTTCACATAGGACAGCTGGTTTTTGGCTTCCCGAAGCTGTGATCTTATCCGGTTTATATTGGCATTTATGGCAGCAACCTGATTCTTGAGGGCCAGATATTCCGTCCTGGCCCTGTCGTATTCGTCCTTGGTAGCTGATTCCTCTTTGAAGAGCCTGGTAAAACGATTGAAATTTATCTTGGAATATTCAAACTTGGCAGCAACAGCCTCGAGTTCCGCCCTTGCCGCCTTTTCTGCGGAAAACAGAGCATCAACCCTGGAACGGACATCCGTGTCATCCACAAGAACCAGAAGATCTCCCTTTTTTACCAAGTCACCAATCTGAACAGGGACTTCTTTCACATAGCCGGGCATCTTGGCAGCAAGGACAATGGATACCTTGGACCTGACCCTGCCGGGGAAATTTCTCATCTCTGGCAATTCCTGCTTTTTTATTTCAATGGTCTGTGCCTTGATACTGCGGCCGATTGTCACTTCCTTCTTCTTGCTTTCGCTGCTGCACGCACACAGCAGGACAAGGCATAAACAGCATGATATCCATTTGAGATTTGATCCTGATCTATGCATAATCCCCCTCAGTGACTCGGGCTGCAGGACGTGCTAAGCAGATCCCGCCCAAGAAGCCCGGCCTTCCACCTGAGCTCAGACCAGGCCAGCCTGGCATCAAATCTGGCCCTGGCCTCCTGAAGCTTGGTTTCCCTGACACTGGTGTCAGCAGACAGGAGTTCAACCATTAGAGCAAGGCCGTTTTCATACCTTTTTTTAAGAATACGTTGACTTTCCTCGGCCTGTTTCACTGCCTTTCCCATAACCTTAAGCTGCTTCTGAGCTGTCTGAAATTCATAATAGGCACTTCTTACCTGGAGTTCTATATTGTTTTCCACTTCCCTGAGCCGTGCCCTTTTCTTTTCCATTTCTGCTAAAGCTGAGGAAATCCCTGCCCGATCCCCAAAACCATTGAATAAATTTATTGACATGGTCGCCATGAGAGTCCAGGAATCCCCGCCAAAATCTGCAAAATTCTGCCTGTCCTGTTGATAGATTCCATGAAGATTGAAGGAAGGCAGAAATCTGAAAACTGCCTGCTGATGGCCGTATTCAGATATCTTCAGTTGGTCTTTGGCCATAAGTATTTCGGGCCTGTACTTTCTGGCCTGCTCCAACCATGAATCCAGGGTGCCGCCATCCTGTTTCTCGTTGTTCAACTGCTCAAGATGCCACATCTTCTCCTGCGAGGTCCCCATGGCCTTATTCAATGCCGCAGTGGCAATCCTGAAATCATTCTCAGCCTTAAGAAGCGCCCTTTCCGTAGAAATTTTCTGAACCTGGGCACCTAATACATCGGATTTCAACACAAGCCCGGTCTGGTATCGAGATTCAGAAAGCTTCACGTGTGAAACTGCCGTCTTCAAGGCGGCCTTTAAAACCTCCACCTTTTCCTGGGCCAGCAGGGCCTGACAATAGGCCCTTTCCACCATGTAAAGAACAGACTGACCAGTGCTGGTAAGACCCAGTTCAGACATGTCTGACATAAGCTTCGAGGTCCTGTATCCGATGTATTCCCGGCCCTGGTTAAAAAGGGGCTGAGTCATGATGACCCTGGCCTGCCAGTTGTCTCTGTAATCCGGATAATTAAGGGAATCTATCTGGAAATCCTGCCGGGTGAAATCAGCCTGATTCAGCTTGCTGCCAAACACGTTTACAGGGTTGTCAGAGTGGAAATATCCAGCCTGCAGATTTACCTTGGGCAAAAAGGCTGCAATGGAACGGTTCACCTCTGAGGCCGCTTTTTTCCTGGAAGCAGCAGCCTGGTTCATGGAAGGATTTTGGGAAATAGCCGTCCTGAAGGCCTGTTCCAGGGTGAGCCTACAGAGTTCGTCTTGACCTGCTGAAGAAGCAGACAGAGCGTATACAGGCTGCAGCAGAAAAGAAAGCAGAATGGCTAAGAATATTAAATAATTGCCTTTTCCTAATGAATAAAACATGAAAAAACACCCTGCCCAGTGAAAAAAACAGCTTTTCTGCAAAAAAATTCAGCACAGACCATCAGCTGGATTGTGCCATAATCAATGACCAGATACAATTTACGGCAATACGGACATAATAATCTAATACGGCAATTTCTCAACAACATCCGACTTTGAAACCCTGGATTTGGTGACTGATCTATGAATAATGTTTTCTCGTCCCGTGACCATGAGCGCCTCCAGGAGGCCTTTAATGCACAGAGAAATGGCATGACAGACAATGCCAGGCATATCTATGAAGAGCTTCTGAAGAAGTACCCGGACTCGATTCGTCTTGTTAACGCCCTGGCTACGGTTTATCTGGACCAGGGCCGCCTCAAGGAGGCCTTAATATGGTTTGAAAAGGCAGTCCGGCTGGAACCTTCCTATGTGCCAGCCCTTTATAATCTGGCTCGTGTCAAACAAATCCTTCAGGAAACCAGTGAGGCAAAAAGGATTTATGAAAGGATAACCTCCCTTCAGCCTGATTTTGGTCCTGCATGGAACAATCTCGGACTGATTCTCAGGGATGAAGGTAAGGTAACCCAGGCATTCCAGGCCATGCAGAAGGCCTCAGAGCTCATGCCAGGCTACCCGGAAGCCTTAAATAACCTGGGCGTGCTCCTGGATGCCCTGGGCCGCATTGACGAAGCCGAGGCAACCTTCAAAAAGGCCATAGGCCTTCAGGCAGAATATGTGTCAGCACATTTTAACCTGGCCTGTCTCTACCACAGGGCCGAAAAGTTTGATGATGCTGAAAAGGAACTGAAATGGGTTCTTTCCAGAAAACCCGACGATCCTGCGGCACTATACCTGTTTCAGACACTGGGTAAGATGCCATCCCCGGACAGGGCGCCTGCAGAATATGTCTCGACTACCTTTGATGACTGTGCTGTGAATTTTGAAAAACAGCTTGCTGCCCTGGCCTACCAGACACCTGAGATGCTCTTTTCCTTCGTTCGGCCCCATCTCAGGAATGATATGGCCATAATGGATCTTGGGTGCGGAACCGGTCTGGGTGCTGAATACTACCGGGAGTTTGCCAGTATCCTTTGCGGAATGGACTGTTCAGCCAAGATGCTTAAGCTGGCGGAAAGAAAGGGCGTCTATGACAGGCTTTTCCAGCAGGATATTCTGGCTGAATGGACGACAGACTATCTTTTTGACTGCATATACAGCTCAGACTGCCTGGTCTATTTTGGCGATTTGAAGCCTGTTTTTTCCGTGGTTTCAAAAAATCTTTCACCCAACGGGATTTTTGCCTTTTCTGTAGAGATCTTAAAAAAAGATAAAGAGGAAGGAGAAGACTTCATTCTCCGAGCATCGGGCAGATTTGCCCACAGGCCAGATTACGTGCACTCATGCCTCAGGGATACAGGCCTCTCAATGGTTAACCAGAAAGAGTGCGAACTCAGAAAAGAAGCGGGCAGACCTGTAGACGGCCTTCTGGTAATTGCAAAAAGAAATCCTGAGCCAGACTAATCCTTTACTTGTCCATATACCTCAGGACGAATATTTCTTTCAAGATTCACCAAGTTGCTCTCCGGATTACACACTCTTTTGCGGATACATACCGAGTCACTTTTAGATAAATGGTGCGGCTAAAACAGGCGTCCCATTGGTGAAATCTTGAAAGAAACGCTTTCCTCCACAAACTCGTCAGCACATAAGAAAGGATCAGATGTGGCGAACATGTTTCCGCCTCACAGGAGTGAACAGGATAAACAGGGAGGGCTTCAACCTTTAGATCTATTCCTTCAACAGTAATCCATCACAGGGTAACTGATCATGGTGTCTTGAGGTAGCTCCCTCCAGTAAGCGATCACAGGGTGCTGCAGATGCAAGGCAGCGGGTGCGCAGGCGTACTCCCTGTACTTCAAGTACCCGCTAACGCAGCAGATGCGGTGCCCTGTCATCGCTTACATTCAACAGGACTCAGGCAGCCTTTAGCTCCTGCCAACTCTTCCAGATTATTCTGCTTGAGGCAAAAAGGGCTGCTCCTATGGCCACGTAAACACTCCAAACCAGGGCTCTGGGAAGAGGAGTTGCCCTGAGAAGCTTTCCCATTATTATCATTATGGCTATGAGCAACCAGCTTTTGGTAGAAAGAAATCCGAATACACAGGACTTTTCCGGCCTGTTATAGATCCTTTTAGTGATCTTTCTTGCAGTTTTTTCCAGAACTATCTTGGCCTTGACAAGCCCTATCACCAGGGCACCGGCTATCCACAGATATTTAAGTGTATCGTCCAGTAGCGCTATATTCCAGACACCTCTCAAGAACAAAAACACGCCCACTGCAGACCACATAAGAGCGGCCAGAAGCATCTGGGTCCTTATGCTGCCGGCTGGTTTCAGGTTATGCTCCAGGTTTTTCATTTCACCGCAAAGGATACAGGTTTGTAAAACATGGCAAAGAAAATATCACCAGGAAACGAGGCGTGTCAAAACAATTTGCAAGTTTTGTTTGATATAGCCATGAGGACAAACAGCACTGCTTCCATTTATGGCGGCAATGTTTTTCACAGCCAAGAGTTACGGGAGCGTTCCCCTTTGTGCTCATGGCCTGGGAACCGCGGGGACGACCATTTCTTTCAAGATTCACCAACAGCCGCTGTGCGGGCTACATACTCTTTCTGGATACATACCCTGACAATCCTACAAACTTGGGTGCG
>QOAL01000028.1 GCA_003978135.1 Thermodesulfatator sp. | reverse complement strand
CTTATTTCCCATGGAATTTCTGCAAGCCGCCTGACTGTTGAGGGATATGGTTTTTCCAGACCGGTTGCATCCAACGATACGCCTGAGGGAAGGGCGCTCAACAGGAGAGTACAGCTAAAGCCTATCAGGTAATTATTTTTTAGCTCCATATATCAAAAAGGCTGCTTCTCCCAAGGGGAAGGCAGCCTTTTTACGTTGGAGCATCCCCTGTTAGCTTTGTTCACGTTCTAAGCAAGAATGTGCTTGCCCTCTTTTCTTATCGATTTCTGGAAGACCATGTTTGCCATCTGATTTTGCAGCAAGTCTAAGAAAAAAAGAGTAAAAGTCTGGAAATTCAGACTTTCTGATACCATTTAACCCAAACAGTGTGCCTAATTAATTGACAAAGCAGTTCTTAAAATTTAGTAATTAGTTGAATTTTCCGTGGGCAAGGTTGTAAAAAATTGTATTATTAGGCACCGCGGTTTCTCATCCGAAGAAATGTATTGTTTCTGAGGTTAATGAATTAATATTGGTGCAGTTGGGGGCTAGCCCCTGTTGAATCGAGGATTCCAGGCATGCAGGAAAAACATATTGACCTTGAAAGAATAAGGGCAGACGTTAAAAAAAGGATCGAGGCGGCTGTCCCGGAAGCAAACATCAACTACTGTCTCACATGCGGACTGTGTGCCAGCGGGTGCCCGGCTACAGGTCTGGAAGACATGGATCCGCGTAAGTTCCTGAGACTGTTGGTATTGGGCCAGGACAAGGAGATCCTTGAGACCGATTGGATTTATTCCTGCACAATGTGTCAGCGTTGCAGGTACGCCTGCCCCATGGCCATAGACGTGGGCAGAATAGTTTATGAAATCAGGGGGATGCGCCCCAGGGAAGAGCGCCCAAAAAATCTTCAGCGTTCCTGTGACTTGCAGAGACAGAACAACAGCACCGGCATCCCCAACGAGGATTTTGTCTGGGTGGTTGGAGATGTGCTTGAAGAGGTCAGGGAGGCTGAACCCCAGTGGAAGGATCTTCAGGCCCCCGTCGACAAGAAGGGCGCCACATATTACCTGAATCAGAATGCCAAGGAACCTACTGTGGAACCGGAAGAAATGGTGCCTCTCTGGAAGATTCTGCACGCAGCTGGAATCGACTGGACATATTCATCAGAATGGTGGGACGGGGCCAATTACTGCCTATTTACCGGAGACCCGGAAGACTGGGAATACACTGTGAGAAAACAGGCAGAAGTGGTAGATGCCCTGGGGTGCCGATATTACATAAATACCGAGTGAGGCCACATGTTTTACGCGACCCTGGAAGGGTTGCGACGCTTCAACATTCCCCACAAGTTTGAGTTTGTCAGCATAATCAGCCTTTATGCCCAGTGGATTCGAGAAGGAAGACTCAAGATTGATCCTTCATGGAACAAGGAAGGCCTGAAGTTTACAGTACAGGATCCCTGCAAGCTTGTTCGCCAGGGTCTTGGCGACGTGGTGGCAGAAGACCTGCGCTACGTGGTAAAAAAGGTGGCAGGGGAAGAAAATTTTGTGGACGTGTGGCCCAGGCTATCGAACAATTACTGTTGCGGCGGAGGCGGCGGGGCCTTGCAGTCTGGTTTTGTGGACAATAGGCGCAAGTATGGCAAGCTCAAGTTTGACCAGCTTGCTGCTACCGGGGCCGATGTGGTGATTACCCCGTGTCATAACTGTCATACCCAGGTCCTGGATATCTGTGATTTTTACGGTGGAAAATGGAAAACGACTCATCTCTGGAACTGGCTTGAAAAGGCCCTGGTCATAGACGGCAGCGGCCAGGCAGGGAAGGATTAGGATATGAGTACTCCAAAAGGTTCTGTTCTTGTGGTAGGAGGCGGTATTGCAGGTGTCCAGGCGGCACTGGACCTGGCTGACAGCGGTTTTTACGTGCATCTGGTGGAAAAAAGTGCTGCCATTGGCGGAAGCATGTCCCAGCTTGACAAGACCTTTCCAACCAATGACTGTTCTGCCTGCATCCTTTCTCCCAAGCTGGTTGAATGCGGAAGGCATCTGAATATAAATCTTCTTACCCTTTCAGAGGTACTGTCCATTGATGGTGAACCCGGATCATTTAAGGTAAAGGTAAGGCAGAATCCCAGGTACGTTGATGTTGACAAGTGTATTGCCTGCGGAAACTGTGCTGAAAAATGTCCCAAGAAGGTTCCCAATGAATTTGACCTGGGGCTTGGCACAAGAAAGGCCATATATCTCAGGTATCCCCAGGCAGTCCCCCTGAAGTATGCCATAGACCCTGAACACTGCATTTATCTAAAGAAACCCGGACGGTGCGGCTTCTGTGAAAAGGAATGCCCGGCCGGGGCTATAAATTTCAAGGACACCCCCAGAGAGCATGACATCGAAGTGGGGTCAGTGATACTGGCACTGGGTTTCAAGCCCTTTGATCCCTCCAGGCTGGATTTTACCGGCTATGGCCAATTCAAGAACGTGGTCACAAGCATGGAATTTGAAAGGCTGCTGAGTCCTTCAGGGCCGTGCCTCGGTCACATGGAAAGGCCATCTGATCATCAGGAACCCAGGAAGATAGCATGGCTTCAGTGTGTGGGTTCCAGGGATATCAACAAGGCATGTCACGGCTATTGTTCATCTGTTTGCTGCATGTACGCCATAAAGCAGGCGGTTATTGCCAGGGAGCATTCGGAAAGTGGAGATGTGGATGCCACTATTTTCTTCATGGATATGCGTACCCACGGCAAGGGTTTCGAGGCCTATTATGACAGGGCAAGAGAAGAAGGCATAAATTTTCACAGGGCTCGCGTCCATACAGTTCTCCCTGCAGGAAACGATAACCTGAAGCTGCGTTTTACTGGAGAAGATGGAAAGCTCAGGGAAGATGAGTTCGAGCTTGTGGTCCTTTCTGTTGGCCTTGAGACAGATCCCCAGGTCATGAGGCTTGCCCACCAGCTTGGAATCCATCTGGATTCAGACAGTTTTGCAGAAACGACCTGCTTTCAGCCTGTAGAGACCAGCAGAAAAGGGATTTTTGTCTGTGGTGCCCTGGCAGAGCCCAAGGATATTCCCCAGTCTGTAATGGAGGCAAGTGCTGCTGCCCTGGAGGCTGAACGCATCCTCTACCCGGCAAGGTGGACCGAGACCAGGAAGAAGGAATTTCCGCCTGAAAGGGATGTGCATGCAGAGCCTCCTCGGATAGGGGTGTTTGTATGTTCCTGCGGCATCAACATTGCGAGCGTCGTGGATGTTCAGGCAGTAACCGATTATGCCTGGACCCTTCCAGGCGTGGTTCTTGCTCAGAACAATCTCTTCACCTGCTCCCAGGACACCATTAACCAGATGGCAGACATCATAAAAAAGGAGAACCTGAACAGGGTTGTTGTGGCTTCATGTACCCCAAGGACCCATGAGCCACTGTTCCAGGAGACCTTGAGGGAAGCAGGCATCAACAAGTTTCTGTTTGAAATGGCCAATATCCGTGATCAGGATTCATGGGTACATCAGAATGACCCTGAGGCAGCCACTATAAAGGCCATGGACCTGGTGAGAATGGCTGTTGCAAAGGTCAGGGGAGATGATCCACTTCCGTATAATAGTGTTACTGTTACAAAATCAGCTCTGGTGATAGGGGCCGGCGTTGCAGGAATGACAGCAGCCCTTTCCCTAGCTGACCAGGGTTTTCCTGTGACCCTGGTGGAACGAAAGGACAGGCTTGGCGGGCATGGGCGCAAGTTTTTCAGGACATGGCAGGGCCAGGAAATTCAGCCATACCTTGAAGAACTGGTGGACATGGTGGAGTCAAATGAGAAAATTGACGTATGCCTGGGTTCCACCATCCAGGAGGTGTCCGGTTCTGTTGGCCAGTTCAAGACCAGGCTTTCAAACGGTAAAGAGATTGAGCACGGTGTGGCAATTGTTGCCGTAGGGGCCGAATCCTACAAACCCAGGGAGGGCAGATGGAACTTTCTTTATGGCAAAAATCCGGCGGTTCACACGCTTCTTGAGCTCGACCAGAAATTCATTAAGGGTGAGATTGATGCCAAGAATCTGAACCAGGCAGTGTTTATTCATTGCGTGGGCTCCAGGGTTCCGGAAAGGCCTTATTGTTCCAGGGTCTGCTGTACTCATGCCATAGACCAGGCCATTCATCTTAAGGAAACGAATCCTGAAATGGATATCTTTATGCTCTACCGCGATATACGCACCTATGGTAAGAGGGAACACCTTTACCAGAAGGCAAGGGCCCTGGGCATCATATTCATCAGGTATGATCTTGACAATATTCCCAGGGTGACTGAAGAAAACGGCCGACTCAGGATAGAAGTTAAGGATCCTATAATTGATGCGGATGTTACCCTTCATCCTGACCTTTTGGTCCTGGCATCAGCAGTAAGGCCAAGGGATGACGTGGGAGAGCTCTCCAAGCTTTTCAAGTGCGCCATGAGCTCTGACGGTTTTCTGCTCGAGGCCCACATGAAACTCAGGCCAGTGGATTTTGCAACAGACGGAGTATACCTGGCGGGCTTGTGCCACTATCCCAAACCGGTGGAAGAGACCATCGCCCAGGCAAAGGCTGCGGCTTCCAGGGCCGGGCTTGTACTTTCCAGGGATGCAGTGCCTGCAGAGAGCATAACCGCAGTGGTAAATCTGCAGAAATGCACAGGCTGTTCCGTGTGTACCAAGGTTTGCGCCTACCACGCGGTTAACATGGATCCCAATACAGGAAAGGCTGCAGTGGATACGGGCTTATGCAAGGGGTGCGGTGCATGTGTGGCAGGTTGCCGTTCAGATGCCATTACCTTGAAGAATTTAGGCAATGAACAGATAATGGCTGCCGTTGAGGCTGCCATGGACGATATTCAGGCAGGGCAGGGATTATGAGTGACATAGCAAAGAAACAGGCCGAATGGCAACCAAAGATAATAGCCTTCCTCTGCAACTGGTGCAGTTATGCAGGTGCAGACCTGGCGGGGGTAAGCAGATATCAGTATCCGCCTTCTCTCAGGATAGTCCGTGTTCCCTGCTCTGGCAGGGTAAGTGCCAACATGATCCTGGATGCCTTGAGATCAGGTGCAGACGGCGTGCTGGTATCAGGGTGCCATCCGGGAGACTGCCACTATATCAGCGGAAATTATTATGCCAGGAGGCGGTTCGCAGTATTGAAAAGATTTTTGGAGTTTGTGGGTATTGAACCTGACAGGGTAAATTTTTCATGGATTTCCGCATCTGAAGGCGAGCAGTTTGCAGAAGTGGCAACAGAGGTCACGGAGCGAGTGAAAAAACTCGGGCCTGCCAGACACCTTGTGAAGGAATTTTGATCATGACCACTGCAAATGAAAGGATAACCCAGGAATTACGGCAGAGAGCCAGGCAGCTTCTGGAATCGGGGCAGGTCGCAGCCTTTGTGGGATATACTTCGGGGTCCATGCCCATGGTCATGCAGCCCTTTGTGGCCAGGACACCGGAAGAGACAGATCGGCTGGAATGGAACAGCTTCTGTGTTCTCAACCTGGCGAATTATCTGCCAGCACTTCTCAAGAGCCTTGAACCTCCGAGGCGTCCGGGAGACCCGCCTCCAGAAGGGCCTCTGCCAAAGGTAGGCGTGGTTGCCACCGGCTGTTGGTCAAGGAACATGGTTGTCCAGATTCAGGAGAACCAAGTCCAGCGGGAAAGGCTGGTGATAATAGGCATATCAAGCCGGGGCATGGTTGACCGTAAGAAGGTTTTGGGGCTTGTGGGCCATGCGGATGTAACCTCTGTCAAAGAAGACGATAACAGCCTCCTGGTGAAGGGCCCTGGCCTTGAACAGGAAATCAACCGCTGGGACGTGATCAGGGACAACTGTGCCTGTTGCGTTCATCCTGATCCTGTCATATTTGATCACATGATAGGGGATCTTAAGGGGGAAAGAAAGCTCGGAGAGCGTTTTAAGCAGGTTGAAGAAATAGAGAATATGAGTGTGCAGGCCAGGTGGGAATGGTTTACCTCTGAGATAGATTCATGCATCCGGTGTTACGCATGCAGAAACGCCTGCCCGCTCTGTTACTGCCCCACATGTTTTGTGGACGACTCCAGGCCCCAGTGGGTTGGAAAGAGCATAGAGCCTGTGGATACGGCAATCTTCCACATAATCAGGGCATACCATTGTGCCGGCAGGTGTACTGATTGCGGTTCGTGTGAGAGCGCGTGTCCCATGGGCATTCGTATGAGAATCTTAACCAAGAAGCTGCAAAAGGATGTACTGGAGCTCTATGGCACAGAGGCTGGCATGAGCCTTGACACACCCTTGCCCCTTTCAACCTATAAACTGGATGACCCGCAGGATTTTGTTCTGACTGAATCACTAAAAGGTGAAAAAAAGTGAAGGCGTTGATGCTGGACAAGGCCGGTTTTGAAGACTGGCTAAGGGAACTTGCAGGCCAATTTGAGATTTTTGGCCCAAAGGCAAATGACAGGGGAATTGTCAACTGGCAGAAGCTGAACGAGGGGGAACTGCCTGATGAAAGACCCGGGGTGCCCAAGGGCTCAATAAAGACTTTTTTCTTTCCGCAGCCAGAGACCCTCCTGGAGTTTTCTGCAAGGCCTGGTACTGAAGATGCTTTTATACCCCATGAACCTGGAACAGAACATAAACCCAGGCTGGTTGTAGGTGTGAGGCCATGCGATGCCAGGAGTGTTGTTCTAAATGCAATGCCATATGAAGATGATCCATATTTCCACAAAAACAGGCAAAACGTTGTCCTGATCGGTCTTGCGTGCAGGCAGGGCTGCTCAACCTGTTTCTGTACCTGGACAGGAGGCTCACCTGTTGGTACAGAAGGACTGGATATACTGGCATACCCGGTATCCCGGGGTTATGTCCTTGAGCCTGTGACAGAAAGGGGCGCATCTCTTGTTGAATCAGCAGGTCCTGGAAACGATGCTACCGGGGCAGAGCTGAAGGAGCTGGAAGAGATCAGGTCAAAGGCCCCGTCCAGCCTGCCTGAGACCATGGAGCTTGCTCCCAGGCTCAGGGAAAAGGGGCTCATGGACCTTTACAACGCACCTTTTTGGCAGCAGCTTTCTGATTCCTGTATCAATTGCGGCACCTGCACCTTTCTTTGCCCTACGTGCTACTGTTTTGATATTCAGGACGAAACCCTCAGGGGCAAAGGGCGCAGGATACGCTACTGGGATTCTTGCATGTTCCCTCTGTTCACCCTCCATGCCTCCGGTCACAATCCGCGGGGAGAGAAGGTCAAAAGGGTGAGGAACCGGTTCATGCACAAGCTGAAATATTTCCCAGAGCGTTTTGGTCCCCTTTCATGCGTGGGCTGTGGCCGCTGTGTGCGGGACTGCCCTGTCAATATCGATATAAGACAGGTAATAAATGAGCTTCTTGCAACCTGATATTTCATGAAGAGAGAAAAGTAATGAATCCCTATCTGCCTTATCCCGCAAGGATAGATGACATAGTGATAGAAACCGAAGACGGAAATCTCAAGACCTTCAGGCTGGTGCTGGAAAAAAAGGATGAGCGTGATTCCTGGAACCACGTGCCCGGGCAGTTTGCCATGCTAAGCATAGCTGGAAAAGGCGAGATCCCGATTGGCATAGCATCTTCTCCTACAGAGCAGGGCCATCTTCTGTTTACAGTAAACAGGGCTGGTGTGGTGACCACTGCCCTTCACAAGATGAACGTGGGTGAGCCCATTGGCGTAAGAGGCCCCCTGGGAAACGGATTCCCTGTTGATACAGAATTAAAGGGGAAAAATATCGTCATCATCGCCGGGGGTTTTGCCTTTACTACCCTCAGGGCCACCCTTATCTACATGCTTGAAAACCGGGCAGATTATGGGAATATTACAGTGGTTTACGGTGCCAGGACCCCAGGCATGCTTCTCTATAAGGACGAACTTAAGCAATGGCAGGAAAGGGATGACCTGGACGTTCATATCACTGTTGACCGTGAGGCCCCGGGCTGGACGGGCCTAGTGGGGTTTGTCCCAACCATAGCAGGCCAGGTAAAGCCTTCTCCTGAAAATGCTGCGGCCCTTATCTGCGGTCCGCCAATCATGATCAAATTCACCATGCCCCCCCTGGAAGAAGTCGGCTGGACCGACGACCAGGTTTATCTTTCACTGGAAAACCGGATGAAATGCGGCCTAGGTGTATGCGGACACTGCAATGTGGGACCTGTTTATGTCTGCAAGGACGGTCCTGTTTTTACCAGGGCCCAGGTCCAGAAGCTTCCTGTGGAATTTTAGGGAGCCTATGCTCTTGACTGAGGGAAAACTCTGGACTAAAAGGCTGGCATGACTTCCAAAAACAACAATTTCCATCCGCCTTCTCTCAAGATAGGAAAGGTGGAATCTCGTTATCCCATTATTCAGGGAGGGATGGGCGTAGGTATCTCAATGGCCGGGCTCGCCTCTGCTGTTGCCCGTGCCGGCGGTATCGGAGTGATTGCAGCAGTCCTGATTGGCATAACAGAAAAGGATTTTTATGCAGACCCCCAGGGGGCCACTCACAGGGCACTGTCAAAACAGATAAAAAAGGCCAAGGAAATGGCTGGTGGAGGCCCCATTGGCGTAAATATCATGGTGGCCTTGCAGGATTATGAGGAAATGGTGGGTATTGCTGCAAGTGCAGGGGCTGACCTCATAATCAGTGGGGCAGGGCTCCCGCTGAAGATGCCTGCCATGGTACCGGATGGCTGCGATACAGCCCTTGTACCCATAGTCTCTTCAGGCAGGGCTGCAGGACTCATTTGCCGGAGGTGGCAGGAACATTATGGCCGTCTCCCTGACGCCTTCGTAGTGGAAGGTCCCAAGGCCGGTGGCCATCTGGGTTTTAAGGCCCAGGACCTTGAAAAACCGGAATTTCAGGTGGAAAATTTGGTCAGGGAGGTCATAGATTCTGTCCACGCCTATGAAAAAAAATATGGTGTTTCTATCCCTGTTATTGCAGCCGGGGGAATCTATACTGGTCATGATATCTATCGTTTCATAAAGATGGGTGCAGCCGGTGTACAAATGGGCACGCGTTTTGTGGCAACACATGAATGCGATGCCTCGGACGGATTCAAACAGGCCTATCTGAAGGCTACCAAGGACGATGTCCTCATAATAAAAAGCCCTGTTGGCATGCCGGGCCGCGCCTTGAAGGGTCCTTTCCTTGATAAGATGGCCAGGGGAGAAAAACACCCGAAAAAATGTGCTTATAAGTGCATCAGGACATGCCGCTATCCCGATACCCCTTATAGTATCAGCATGGCCCTTGTAAATGCCCAGCGTGGTAATCTGAATGCCGGCTTTGTGTTTTGCGGTGAGAACGTCTGGCGAGTGGATAAAATAGTTGCTGTTGAAGATCTGATACAGGAACTGGTGGCAGGTTATCGTGAGGCCGCATCCAAAGACCAGGTAACATCCAAGACCACAGCCTGAAGTCTTTCAATATCCTCTGAAAACGGATGGCTTACTATTTAACTATTTCTGTCCAGCCAAAGGTGTCCTCTTTATCTCCGTATTGAATGGCAGTTATTTCCTCGAACAGCCTGTGGGCCAGGCGGCCTGTTTGCCCGTGGTTTATCTCAATAGTCTTACCCTTGTAATAAAGGGATCCGACCGGCGAAATTACCGCGGCAGTTCCAGAACCGAATGATTCCTTGAGCTGGCCTGTTTCTGCCTTTTCTATGATTTCGTCAATGGAGACAGCCCGCTCCTCTACCTGTATGCCCCAGGACTTTGCCAGGTGAATTACAGAATCCCTGGTAATTCCGGGAAGTATGCTGCCTGACAGTGCCGGTGTGACCAGAACATCGTCTATCATGAAAAAGATATTCATGGTGCCGACTTCTTCAATGTATTTTCTCTCCCCTGCGTCCAGCCATAAAACCTGGGTAAAGCCAAGCTCCTTGGCTTCTTCAGATGCCATCAGGCTTGCTGCATAATTTCCAGCAGTCTTTGCCTCTCCGACGCCGCCTTTTGCAGCCCTGACGAATTTTTCCGTTACAAATATCTTTACCGGGTTGAAGCCTTCGGCATAATAGGCCCCTACTGGGCAGAGAATAATGGAAAAAAGATATTCCTTTGCAGGTCTCACTCCGAGAAATGCCTCAGTGGCAATGATAAAGGGCCTGATGTAAAGGGACGTGCCGTGTTGGTCAGGTACCCAGCGGGATTCCACGGTTACCAGTTCCCTTATGGCTTCCATGACCATTTCTTCGTCAATCTGCGGCATGCACATGCGCCAGGCAGAACGATTCATCCTTTTCATGTTTTCCTTTGGTCTGAAAAGTCTTATATGGCCGTCAGTGCCCCTGTACGCTTTCAGACCTTCGAAGATGGCCTGTCCGTAATGGAGGACTACTGCTGCAGGATCCAGGCTGAAGTTGCCATAGGGTACTATTCTGGGACTGTGCCAGCCTTGCGAGTCCTTGTAATCCATGAGAAACATGTGATCTGTGAAATGAATGCCGAAACCCAGGCGGGAGGGATCAGGAAGTGGTTTTAGGTCGCTTTCTGCCTTTAGTTCTTTTTGAATCTCCATGGTTGGACTAAACCTCACGAGCATGAAAATTTTGAATTAAACGACGACACCATAACTCAAAAAAAGGCAATGTGTCAAAAGGCGATCTAAGGGACTAAGGATGTCATGGGAGCCAGCTTGGGATAAAAACAGATTTCAGACTAAAAATGCCCTGTGGATTTGTAAAAATCCACAGGGCACTTGTTGCTTAAATGGTGGAGCTGAGCGGGATCGAACCGCTGACCTCGTGAATGCCATTCACGCGCTCTCCCAACTGAGCTACAGCCCCGAAAGGGACTTCTT
>QOAL01000106.1 GCA_003978135.1 Thermodesulfatator sp. | reverse complement strand
AGGACGACGGCAGAGGAATGGATCCGGAAAAGAGTTCTGGTTTTGTTTCATTCATTCCTGTTTGGTGCTTTGCGGCAGCATCAACAGTAATAACCTGAGTTGTACTTCCATCGTTCCATTCGTATGCTGCAAAAACACCGGCGTCAAGATTTGCACTGCAGTATGTTTAAAAGACATGGGCATAGACTCCGTCTGTTGCAGGAGAGGCGGTCCCGTTTGTTTGTGCTATTTTTTATGTAATGCCGCCTTCCTCTTTTGAAAGACAAATTAATGGGATAAGTTGCTGTTTCCAAGTATCTTGACTGCTTGAGGATAAAGGCTGATGGGCGTGACACCCCCCTTTGATACAATTGAGAATGCTATTTCATACCTGGATGAATACCAGTTTCATGGTTTTCGGCTGGGCCTTGAAAGGACATATGCTGTCTTGAAGGCCCTGGGAGATCCCCAAAATTCCTATCCCACAATCCACGTTGCCGGCAGCAACGGAAAGGGTTCGGTCTGCGCAGCTATAAGCTCAGTTCTCCAGGAGGCAGGATACAAGGTAGGATTTTATTCTTCTCCTCATCTCTTTCGGCTGAATGAAAGGTTCCGCCTGAACATGACCCCTGTCCCAGACCCAGAATTATTAGACTTGATAAATGAAGTAGGTGCCTTGGCTGAAGCGGGATTTGAACTCAGCTATTTCGAGTTCACTACAGCCATGGCCTTTTTGTGGTTTGCCAGAAAAGGCGTCCAGGTGGCTGTAATGGAAACAGGTCTCGGGGGAAGGCTTGATGCAACCAACGTGATTAAGCCCCTGGTATCTGTCATTACAAACATATCCCTTGAGCATCAAACCTATCTGGGAGACACTATAGAGGCCATTGCAGGGGAGAAGGCTGGAATTATAAAACAAAATGTTCCGGTGATTCTGGGAAATATCAACTCCCGGGCCGAACCAGTAATTACGAAAAGGGCAATGGATAAAAAATCTCCGTTAAGGAGACTCGGCAGGGAGTTTGACGTTGTTCTTCACCAGGGGAGTAATCTGTTTGATTTTTCAGGACAGGTGTTCAAACTACACAGGCTCTCCTTTGGTCTTCATGGCAGGCATCAGGTGGAAAATGCAGCAGTTGCCATGGCAACCCTGGAAATATTAAGGGAAAAGGGATTTGATCTACCTGAAAATATAGTTCAAAAGGGCATAAAAAATACCGCCTGGCCAGGACGAACCGAACTGCTGACCAATGAAAAGGTGGCAGTTCTTTTGGATGGGGCACATAATGAGGCAGGCGTGGAAGCGCTCTTAAAATTCCTGAAGGATTTGGATGGGCGGCAACTCGTAAAATATGATTTCAGGTATCTCTTGTGGGCCTGCTCTGATGAAGGCGGAGACAAAGACCCTGCCAGGCTTTTGGGCCTTTTGGCACCGCTTTTCAAAAAGATCATAATCACCGAACCCAGGGGACCAAGAAAACCTGTAACCATTTCAGAATGGCAAGCTGCTAAGATAGCCGGTTTGCCAGTAAAATTTGAAAAGGAATTTGAGACAGCACTGCCAGGGCTTATCGAAAATATGGAGCTTCAGTCAGGTCTTGTGATTTCAGGTTCACTATATCTTGTCGGTCCGGCAAGACATAAGCTTTTTTCCATGGGATTTAAAAAAAGCAGGTTCTAAATAGCCCGTTTTCCCTAATGAACCTGACCTTTCAGGCAGGCCGTTCCCGTCTTGCCAATTTGATCTAAAAGGGCAAAAAAATCCTCTCCCACCTCTTTTCGCAGGATTTCATGGATGTCTGAGACCAACGCGCTTCTTTCGACTATCCATGGGACATGTGCCATTAACTGGCTCACCTGTTCAGGTGTTCTCGGTCCGGGAATGATGATATCCACAGGCCTGAAGCCCAGGAGCCAGAGCAAGATAAATGCAGGTGCCCCTATGGGTGCGTTTTCCAATCTTTGGAAATAATGGCACAAAAGATCTTTTAACTTCCTGCATGAAAACAAGGGGTTTCTGCTTCTGACATCCTTTTTGCCAGTTGACTTGGAGAGAAACTGAGGATCTACCAGAAGTCCCTGTTCAAAAGGGGAAATGATGCAATTTATGGTGCGGCCAGTTCTAAAGCCTTGGTCAAGTATATGCAGGTTGTATGGTCTGCAGGGATTAAATGTCGTCTGGACCGGAGTAAGACTGCCCTCGGGAATATACCTGAAAATCTGTTCTGCCGTTAGGTTGCCTGCGCCCCAAAATCTTATCAGTCCCCGTTCCTGCAAATCGGCAAGGGCTGAAAAGCTTTCATCCAGAGGCACTGCCGGGTCAGGCCAGTGGAGCTGGAAAAGGTCAATATAATCAGTTTGTAGCCTTTCCATACTCTGAAACAACTGTTCCTCCAGGGCCTTTGGCTTTGCCCTGTGAAATACCCTGTTTCCATCCCAAACAAGCCCTCCCTTTGAGGAAACAAAGATTTCCTTCCGGTTGGAAGAAAACATCTCCCCTATCAGCCTCTCGGAGGCCCCTTTGCCGTAGAAACCAGCCGTGTCAAAATGTCTGATGCCCTTTTCGAAGGCAAATTCCAGGCATTTTTTTGAAATCCTGTAATCTGCTCCGCCATAACCCATACCAGCCAGGCTCCAGGTTCCAGCCCACAGCCACGGACATGCCGGGTTTTCTCCTGAAAGCGGGATGAAACGGGCAATTTTTTTTAGTCTCTGTTTGTGCATTTTATGGTAAAATTTTGTAATTACACAACCACGGATACATGCTGTTAAAAAAATGACAAGACCGACCCGGGGTGCAGGGTTAAGAGCTTTTCCAGGAATTTGAAGTCATGCCGCAGGTCACCCGCCCCAGTCTTTCTTGTTGAGCAAAAGGTGCATGGAATATTGATTCCCAAAAGTCTTCTGAATATCGCAGATGTTACAGCTTTCTGAGATATGAAACCATTTCCATATAATCCCGATCTCGTACATTTCGCAGTGACAGTGGTGTTCAGTTTCCTGCTGGGCCTGGAGGTCAAAACCTATGGTCAGCAGATTGAAGAAGAAGAATCACCTCATTTCATAGGATCTGCCAGGACCTATACATTTCTCGGCATACTGGGATTTATATTTTTCAGGCTCGACGCGCACTGCCTGATATATATTGCAGGGCTTCTGGGGTTTACCGGGGTTTTTATGCTCTATTACTACAAAAAGCTCCAGGATCAAAAGACCAGCATACTGCTGTATCTTCTGGGCCTGGTCGTATACAGCATGGGCCCTCTCAGTGTGCAATACACCCTCTGGATGCCCGCCCTGCTGTTCGTGCTCACGGTCTTTATACTGAATGCAAGAAAGGCCATCCACGAGATTAGCATATCCATAAACGCCTCGGAACTGGAAACCCTTGGCAAAATGATATTGCTTTCTGCTGTTATTCTGCCACTGCTTCCCAACAAGAACGTTATTCCCATGGTGCCGCTGTCTCCGTTCAAAATATGGCTGGCCGTGGTTGTTGTATCGGGTATTTCATACGGTGGTTATATTGCCCAGAAATATTTTTTCGGAGACAGGCAGTACCTGTTGACAGGGTTGGTGGGCGGACTCTATTCCAGCACTGCAGTTACCGTGGTGCTTTCGAAGAAGGCCAAGGAACTTGGCAGTGCCCCGTTGATTACGGCAGCCATTATCGCAGCTACCGCCATGATGTATTTCAGGCTGATTATACTGACTGCCCTGTTCAACCTGCTGATAGCAAAAACCCTGTTGGTCCCCCTGGGCATTCTGGGAATAGCCTGCCTTGCCCTGTCCCTTGTGTATGCCAGAAATGGCAAGGGCAGAAACAGCAAACTCCAGATGGAAGATAAAAACCCCCTGGAACTGGGCACAGCGCTTGTATTTGCAGTGTTGTTTGTCTCCATGATTGTTTTGACCCAGTTTATAACCAGCCATTACGGCTCATGGGGCCTCAATGCCCTCTCCTTTGTAGTTGGATTTGCAGATATCGATCCCTTTGTCCTGTCCCTTCTCACTGGTAAATATTCAGTGGGTTTTGACCAGGTGGCCACTGCTATTGTAATCGCCACGGGAAGCAACAATATCTTAAAGGGCATGTACTGCATGTGGTTTGGCGGTATCAGGAATGGCCGCTATCCAGCATGGTGGCTTTTTTTCTTTGGGGGCGTCACTATTGGGATCGCCTTTATTCTTTAGACCACAGGCCTAACAAAAAAACAGAATATTTTGCTAAAGGCTAATATTCCAGTGCGAGATATTTCTGCCTGTCTGGTTTGCATGCGCAAATTTCTGGAAAACGATTATAAACCGACTGAGCCATTAAAAAATCCAGATGTCCTATGGACATTGGATACCTGCCAAAGACCTCATGCCACACGTTCCATCTTTCCATGCACAGGTATGTGAAGCAATGGCCGGCACCATGTTCGTCAAGAAGATCCAGTAAATGTCTGTACATATCTACCCGAATAGGCCTCAGGTATCGGAACTTGTTGTCATCTCCCAGTACCATCTCCTGTGCAGTGATAGTGGATGCAGGATAGTTGTTCTCAATCTTTTTCTTCATCTCCGGGTTGAAGCGCAGGCTTCCTATTGAGATCCATATAACCTCTTCAGGACTAACCGCGTCAAATATTTCCTGTACCGTCTGCCTGTATGCCTTTTCCCATCCTGGAAAGAGTATCATTGGATCAAAATGAAGGCCAATAGGATAACCGGCAGAAGAGACCCTGGCCATTGCATCGAGCCTTGCATCAAGGCCGGCTGTGCCTATTTCCTCCCGGGTAATTACCTGTCGGGGATTAATGGTCCAGGAGACAACAGTTTTTCTGCCATGATCTATATCCAGAAGTGGCTCCACCTCGGCACTCTTGGTGCGAAGCTTCAGAATGCAGTTGGGCATTCCGGAAAAACCTTCTACAAGTTCTGCTGCAGCCTGATTAAGGGGAGGAATGGCAATACTGTCTCCAAGCTCCCAGGTGCCTATCCTGAAAAGACGCCAGGGTTGCAGGACCGTCTTTTCCCTTATTTCATCGAGTATGGCTCCAGTATCAGCCACTAGGCTGAGCGTAGTATCTGTAAGATAATTCTGGAGGAAACAGTACGTGCATTCAAAGGGGCAGTTACTGATATGGGATATGACATGTGTACTGCAGCAGATGTACCTGGTGTCCAGGGACGCACATACATGAAACATTTTTCCCTTTTTAGGGCCTATGTAGAGATGTCTTTTGCCTTCCCTGTAATCAGGGATCCTGGGAGAATCTCCAGGTATCGCCTGATCATCAAAGATCTTGCCGAGCCTGGAGGCACGTACTGCCGGATGGACTGTGACGGATTTGAGTCTTTTCATATTATTACAGATAGGAAAGAAGGGCCTCGATTCCCTTCAGTGTTTCTTCCTTCTGCAGCTCATACAGGACAGATCGGAATTCATCGGTGTCCTTTATGGCAGTATTGATATGTAACTGCCTGTTTTCCAACGCCCGGTCCCAGTTCACATTAAATCTTCTGCCTGCAAGAAGTCTTTTATGGATTTGGTTCATGTCCTTTTCTATCTCTGTCAGCACTGGAAATTTCAGTCTCCGGATCAACTCGCGAAAGCTTGAGGCCTTTACCCTGGCATCTGTGTTTTGATCAAGCACTCTTCTGACATCTATTGTCTCGAAAAATTGTTCCGGTGACATGCCCTCTCTCTTCAGGATATCGTTTATGTTGTCCAGAAGTTCTTCTGCCAGGCTGGCTGAAAGGTGCAGGCCTCTGGTCCTGGAGAAGAATGTTTCGAGAAGCCCTTTCTTGTGATGGGCAAGATTCAGGCACCTTTTCATGGAAAATCTCTTCTCATGGCAGAAAAGAAGCACTGTTTCAGGCATGGCTGAAATTTTCAGATATTTTCTCAACAGGCTTTCTGCCGGCCCTAGGCCTAACAAGGGCATGAACCTGTTTAATATGGTTTCACGTGGAACTTCCAGGTTCAGCAGAAACCTCAGAAACAGCGCCTTTAAGGCAGGGGTATTGATCCAGGGTTTCTGTGCGGCCAGCACCAATGCGCAGACATCTGCCAGAGGAATATCTTCAGGAATAACCAGGCATGAAACAGTTGAGATCTGCGTAGCCCTGGCCCACTCAATACGCTTGAATCCGTCTACAAGCAGAATTTTTTCCCTTTTGTTAAAGACTTTCTGAACCAGAACAGGGCTAAGCAGCCCTGTCCCT
The DNA here is from genome assembly GCA_003978135.1 of Thermodesulfatator sp. Taxonomy (GTDB): domain Bacteria; phylum Desulfobacterota; class Dissulfuribacteria; order Dissulfuribacterales; family QOAL01; genus QOAL01. Next base: position 4,773 of record QOAL01000106.1, on the reverse strand, counting down.
TGAAAACTATTAAATGGCCAGGTCTCATCCCATAGTCCAAGCCTTTTCAGCAGCAGGGAAAAAGCGTAGGGCTGTTCTGTTGCAAAGAGCTCCGACGTGTCTATTTCTTCAATAAAAAAGGATAGGCCGCGCATTTAGGTACACCTTTTTCCAGTTCTTTTTGGATTTTTCTGTATATTACAACATCCTGTTTAAGGTTGCGTTTTAATGCCCCTGATGAAAGAATAACCAGCCTGGAAATTATGGCCTGCTTGAGTATCTCCATCCTTGTTTCGTCGGTTTCTTCCTCAAGGGCATGTATAAGGGCATAGATCCTGAATCTGTCCATGGCCTGGTATTTAAAGGAAAGCTGGCATGCATGACCCCCGTACTTGACCACGTCTTTCTGGGGGTTGAATCCGATAATATGGTGTCGTGTGATTTTTAGCCACAGGTCATAGTCTTCACATGCCGGCATGGCGGTATCAAACAGGCCGTGCTCTTTCAAGAGATCCTTCCTTGCCAGTACACAGGAAGGACTTATCATGCATCTTTCAAGACTCTGATGCCATATCCAGCCTTCTGTTTTTTGGTGATATTTTTTCTTGTTTAGTCTTTTTCCGTTCCTTATCCAGGCTTCGTCGCACTGAAGAATTTCCAGGAAAGGATTCTGGTCAAGGTACTTTACCTGGTTTAAAAGCCGGTCTCTTTCCCATGTGTCATCTGAATCCAGTAAGGCTATCCAGTCACCTTCAGATGCATTGATTCCGAGATTCCTGGCAGCTGCTACGCCCCGGTTCTCTATGGTCCTGATCAGCCTGATTTTATTGCCATAACTGGCAAGCAGGGTATGGGTTTCATCTGTAGAGCCATCATTTACTACTATCACTTCACCAGCAGGAAATGTTTGAGTCAACACAGAATCTACCGCCCTTTTGATGCACCATGAGCGGTTATACACGGGAATCACAACAGAAATTTTCTTCTTCCTCTGGGACAGTTCAAGAAAGGAGAGTATAGATTTTATGCGTTCTTTTAGAAGAGGCAGATTTTTCCTGTAAATGTCAGGACTATCAGGAGAGCACAGGTCGGTTACTACCTTGAAGGCACAAAAGCTGATGCCTGCCATGTCAAGGATTTCGTGTTGAAACCACCCCTCCATGTCCACGAATTCTGCAAATTGTCGGTCTCTTTTAAAAAGAGGAGTGCCGAGACTTTGCAGCCTTTCAGTCCGTTTTACATGAAGATCTTCAGGAATGGGAAAAGGAGGGTATTTCAAGCATCTTAGTTTCTTGCCTGAGGGTCCCTGGGTGGTGGCAGGAAAAATAATTTCTCCTGGGATGCCTGCGCCAGTTGGACCATTAAAACCACAAGAGCCCACATTGATAACGGCATGGGGATGCAAATGATCCTTCATGACCCTGGCACTCCGGGCAGCATTTTCAGATCCAATGCCAGTTATTAAAACCAAGATGGAAGTTGCCGGATATGCCTTTGAAGTACGTGAAAGCACTCCGGAAAGAAGTCCCTGGGTCGAGACTATGGGATAGCCGCGCTGCCTTATCCATGTTTCGGGCAGTTCCTTTTTAGAGGCAGCAGTAATAACCAGCTTTATGTCTATTTTGGCATCCTTTTTCAAATCCAGCAGAGCTTACCGCAAAAATATATTTTCCAATTAACCCTGAACACATGTGCGGAGTAACGCGAAAATTTACCAACGTGACAACAGCTCTTTTCAGCCAAGGGAAGGGAACAGACCCTTTAAGCCAGTAGCCATAAACTCCACGGCAATGGCAGCAAGAAGCAGCCCCATTATGCGGACAATTATGTTAATGCCCGTTTTGCCCAGCTTGGTTCCAATTGGCACAGCCAGTCTAAGGACTGACCAAACAATAATGCCGGACAAAAGAATGACACCACCCAGTACAGCGATTTCTTGAATATTTTTCACCTCATGAGCATAAACTATAACGGCGCTGATGGCACCGGGGCCTGCAAGCATGGGGATTGCAAGTGGCACCACGGCAATGGAATCCATGTCTTCTGCTTCTTTTGCCTCATCTGGTGTATGTTTTGCGTGGCTGGTCTTGGCATGAAGCATGGAGATTGCCATGAGCAGTATGAGTATGCCTCCACCCATCCTGAACGAAGAAATGCTTATACCAAAAAAATCCAGTATGGCCTGTCCTGATATGGCTGCCAGCATGAGGATAAGGGCAGTGGAAAAGGCAGTTGTTCTGGCAATGCTTTTTCTTTCCGCTGGGTCCCGGGCCGATGTCAGGCCAAGAAAAACGGGAACAACGCCCAGGGGATTAAGAACCGAAATAACTCCGGTGAATATCTTGAGATAGTGAAATTCGATAAAATCTAATGTCAAATCTTCCCCCATGTCACTCTGAGCATTTTAAAGCCTGCATAAAAAGATTAACAGGTTTTTTTGGGAGAACAGTCAATTTTTGTCACAATACTTCCGATAAGAAAAGAGAAAACTCGTATTAGCAGATAAAATTTTTGTTATTAACTGCCGTTTCGGCAAAGTCTGATCACGTTACTTTCTTGTTTTGGGGGAAATGGCATGCTTTCATCTCTGGAACCAGGGAATGAAATCGGCATAGAGGACCAAGTACAACCAAAGCCCCGGGTCCTGGTTGTAGATGACGATTCAAGTCTTAGAGAATTTCTGGAAATCTTCCTTGCAAAGGAGGGTTACAAGGTAGCGTCTGTCCCGAATGGTGAAGAGGCTGTCAAAAAGGTAAAAAACGGCAAATTCAGCCTGGTGATAACAGATGTAAGAATGCCGGGGATGGATGGAGTTGAATTACTCAAGGGCTTGAAGGCCCTGGATCCCGGCCTGCCTGTGATACTGATTACGGCCTTTGCCTCTCTGGACGCGGCTGTAGTTGCAATGAAGGAAGGGGCTTATGATTATCTTACAAAGCCATTCAGTATAGAGGAACTCAGAGATGTTATAGAAAACGCCATATCTTCCAGGCAGGACAACAACTTCAGGCCGGCTGAGACAGAAGACAAAATATACAGGCTGGATCAGATGGTGGCCAGAAGCCAGGCCATGCTGAAAATTTTTCAGATGATTCCGAGGGTTGCTTCCAGCCCGTCAAGCGTTCTCATTACAGGGGAAAGCGGTACAGGCAAAGAGCTGGTCGCCAGGGCCATTCACAATCTGGGCGATCGGAAGGAATATCCCTTTGTAGTAGTAAACTGCGGCGGGATTCCAGAGACATTGTTGGAAAGTGAGCTGTTCGGTCACAAAAAAGGTGCCTTTACAGGAGCTGACAGGGACAAGGCCGGACTTTTTGCCACGGCAAATAATGGGACCATTTTCCTTGATGAAATCGGGGAATTACCCATGGTGTTGCAGGTCAAGCTGCTGCGGGTGGTCCAGCAACGATCATTTATCCCTATTGGCGGGACGTCACCTATCAAGGTGGATTGTCGCATAATAGCTGCCACCAATAGAAATCTTGAAAAAGAGGTAATGGAAGGAAATTTCAGGGAGGATCTTTATTACCGTCTGAATGTTATCCAGCTCAGGATGCCCCCTTTGCGGGAAAGGGCAGACGATATCCCTCTGCTTGTCCAGTATTTTCTTGACCGCTATGCAAAGCGCCAGGGCAAATCTGTCCAGGGCATTTCCAGTTTTGCCATGCAGGCCCTTCTTCAGTATCCATTTCCTGGCAACGTGAGGGAACTTGAAAACATTATTGAACGCTCGGTTGCCCTTTCAACTACGAGTCTCATACTTCCCGAGAGCCTTTATATAGCAAAACATAAACACGGCGATGGATTTTCTGGACATGATAACGAGGGGGCTTCCTTGAAGCATGAGCTTCCTCCCGAGGGCCTGGACCTGGACGAATTTCTGGGCAAAATAGAAAAAGACCTGCTGCTTCAGGCCCTTGAAAAATCCGGAGGCAGAAAAACAGAGGCTGCAAAGCTTCTTGGAGTAAACTTCAGATCCTTCAGATACAGGCTTTCAAAATATGAAATCAACTAATAAGGACAGGGCATTTCTGTTTATAACAGGTGGCAGGCTGGCCCTTTTCATATTGATGCTGGGCGCAGCACTCTTTCTTCCAGGGGCTTTTTCAACCTCCAGAACGGTTTTTTACATGTCCTGCCTTCTGGGCGCCGCCTTCTTTTTTACTGTAGTCTATATCCTCTGGTATAAGAAAAAAGGGCTTACTTCTTCCCTGAAAAATGTGCAGACCGTAATAGATGTGCTCCTGGCAACTGCAACTGTTTATCTAACTGGAGGTCTCAACAGCCCCTTCACATTCCTGTATTCCATAGCCATTATCACTGCATGCCTCCTGAGTCCTGATCACATAGGAGGGCTTTCCGCCATCCTTAGTACGCTGTTTTATGCGTTGGTGGGAGTGCTTACATGGAAGCAGGCGGGCCAGGCGGATGAGGCTGCCCTTACTTTTTTCCTTAACATGGCCGCCTTTAATCTGGTGGCGGTTCTGGCCATCTATCTCACAAAAAGATTGAAAGAGCTTGAGGAAAGGCTCTCGGTCACTACAAAGGATGTTTACATGCTGGAGGAAATCCAGCGGCACCTGGCAAACAGTTTGAAATCCGGCCTTATTACCGTGGACCGCCATGGCAACATTCTCTATTACAATATAGCAGCCCAGGAAATTCTGGGTAAATCTGTAGAAAATTCCTATGGTAAACCTCTTGAATCAATCATGCCGGGCTGTTCTGAGGTGCTTGAAAGCTGCAAGGAAGAAAATATCCCTGAGGCAAGGAGCGAGCTGTCCATTAAGGATA
>QOAL01000223.1 GCA_003978135.1 Thermodesulfatator sp. | reverse complement strand
GTTATTCTCCTATTATGCAGAAGTTGACCAGCCTGGTCAGGCAGGGTGCAGTCGGAAAGATTGAGTACATGGAATATGAAGTCATCCGCACCCAACCGTCTGTGGCCGTGGACGGTGACGGCACTAAGAACTGGCGGCTGGATCCGTCCATGGCTGGAGGTGGCATACTGGTGGATCACGGCTGGCATGCCTTCTACCTTGTTAATGAGTGGGCCGAGTCTATACCCATGCAGGTTGAGTGCAAGCTAGAAAACAGGAAATTCGATACCATCAGTGTTGAAGATACGGCTGAGGTGATTTTCGACTATTCAGATCTAAAGGCACGGCTGTTTTTCACATGGGCGGGCACGAAAAGGAGCAATTTCATATTGATCAGGGGTGATGGTGGCGAGATCAGGGTCTTGGATGACACAATCATAATTCAAAACAACCGTGGAACAGAAAAGATCGAATATCCTGAAGGCCTTTCAGCAGGTTCCCATCATCCTGAATGGTATGGCTTGGTGCTGGAGGAACTGCTGGCAGAGATGAAAAACAAGTCGCTCATGGGCCGAAATTTTACAGAAGCTGCCAATTGTTTCAACCTCCTGGATCATTGCAAGAAATCCAGCTCTTTGTCCATGCCCGTGGATGTGAAACACTGGTAAGGCAGGTGCATTTCCGGTTTTTCCCATGATACTGCCTTTCATGACGATTCTGGGTGGAGGAAACATTTAAGTTGGCCATTCTTTTTCTTGTCCCGGCAGTGGGCAACGAACATCTCCTGGAGCAGCGGGTTGCCGGCTTGAGCCTTGCTGAAAGGATTTGTCACCACACCCAGAGGTCAGGAATAGACCATACCCTGCTGGCAGTTTCAGACACCAGTGGCATGGCATTGCCAGGAAAATTTGCAAGCTGTCGTTATTCGAGTTTTCATGAACTTGACAGGCTGCATATAGAGCTCTGTATCGTATGTAAACCTGGCATTCTGCCTGATAAAGAGTGCCTCGAATGGCTCAAGGCTGTGGAGGTAGAGCCGCACCAGGTGGCTGAGCTTTCAGAAGGACTCTTTGTTTTCAGGCCATCAGACATAGGCTTTGAACTGGAAAGAGCCTTTGAGCCAGATGGTTATCATAAGCTGCTGGATTTCTTGCATACCTTTTTGGTTAGAAAGCCCTTGGCCTGCCAGTATGGAACCATATACGATCTTACCAGCCCTGATAAGATAAAAAAGGCTGAAAAGGTCATGTTTCGCTCTCTCATCAAGGATACAGAAGGGTTCATGTCGAGGTTTGTGGAAAGGCGCATTTCTCTTGCCATTTCCAGACGTCTGGTGAACACTTCAATTACCCCTAATCAGGTCACTGTTATAAGTGTTTTCATAGGATTGCTGGGCGCATGGCTTATCAGTCTCGGCACAGGATTCTGGCAGGTGTCAGGTGCGATTTTGTTCTTGGCCCATTCCATAATTGACGGATGCGACGGGGAAATAGCCAGAATCAAGTTCATGGAGAGCAGGTTAGGCGGAATACTGGACTTCTGGGGTGACAATATAGTTCATGCTGCCGTGTTTGCTGCAATTGGTTTGGAGTGGTGGGGGCGTACGGGAGCTGTCTTTCCTCTTTTCCTTTCTGCCACTGCAGTGACCGCAACCTTCATTTCCGCACTTCTTATCTCCGTGTCCACCATGACAAAAAAAGACGGCAAGGGCCCCATGTATACCTCGGTTTCAGCGTCCAAGAAAAAGGCGCGAGTGGTAAAGATTGCAGATTTTCTCTCCAGGCGTGATTTTATATATCTTGTGGTTATACTGGCCTTTTTTCAGCATCTTGACTGGTTTCTTGTGGCCTCTGCCATAGGCACCATGGTGTTTGTGGCCATGTTGGTATGGATACGGCTGAAGGATTAATCCTTTTCGTCTTCCCAAGGGGTCTTTAGTATCTGGCCAGTCTCGGGATCGCGTGTAAGCACTTCCACCCTTTTCTCGGCTTCCTCCAGAAGCCTGTTGCAATGTCTTGCAAGTTTTATCCCCTCTTCAAAGGAGGCAAGTGCCTTTTCAAGGGGCATGTCCTGGTTTTCCAACTGGTTCACGATACGTTCAAGTTCCTTGATGGCAGTGTCGAATTTCATGTTCTTTTTCATGGTGTTATCTCCGGAGGCCGGTTCTGCAACTGATTACCTGTCTTTCCGTGATTATATAGTCCATCAATTCATCATGCGGTTTGATCGGAATATTATCGAGAACCTGAAAGGAAAACGCAAGTCCTATCCTGACAGCTCTGGGGGCATCGCGGGATAGAAATCTGTCATAAAAACCACCTCCATAACCAAATCTGCCTCCCCTGTAGTCAAAGACGCTGCCAGGCACCAGGACCACGTCTATTTTTGCAGGATCAACCCGTTCGGCCCTGGCTTCCACCGGCTCCAGAATACCATATGCTCCCGGGGCAAGATCGTACATGGAACGTATAGAGAAAATGGCAAGTTTTTTTTCCTTGATCAGTGTCCTGGGAAGGAGGACGGGTCTGTCAGAGACCAGACGATTTTTGATTAGCGAGATTGTTTCCACCTCGCTCCTGAACGAGGCAAAAAAGAGAGGAAATCGCGAGGAATTATATACGGGAAGAGATTCGAGGTTCGAGTGAATACCTTCACTCAGGGTCCTTATTTCCTGGGCAGACAGGCTGTCGCGCTTTGCCAGAATCTTCTGTCTAAGCCGCTCAGCAGGCAGAAAGAACTCCTAAAGGCTTCTACCCGGGAAGAATATTTTCATGCAGGAGGATCTTTTGATGGTCTGTCTACTCCAGACAGGCTTGCAACCGGAATCCCTGAACTGGATGTTTCTGCCAGTGGGGATATGTTTAAGTGATTTGGCCATGAGATATAGAGAGCCATCTGAACCGTAAAACTTTGAGCCAACAACCCTTACTATACTGCCTGAATGGAGATTGAAATGCACCCGGTCAAGGAACCAGGAAGGCGCTGTCACAACATGAATAACTCGTGAACGGGATTCCATGGTGAAACATTTCAGGCCACGGAATTCGCAACCGCCAGGTTTGAGTACGGAACCGGATATGATAATCTCTGTATTTTCGTCATAACCAGTACAGTTTGTACCAGCCAGTGAAGTATGAACCAGGCAGGGCAATGCCATCAGCAGGCCAAGTACAGTTACTGTCTTTTTTATCATATTGCGTAGGTCCTCTCCCGGATCAGAGATTTGGAACAAATTTTAATACAGCAACGTCACTGCATGAAGCGTGCCGAGTATGGAAAATTCCCAATATAGTCATTGTGTGGATGATCTTTTTGTCATGGAAGTCTCACCACGGTCTGTCATTGCAGTATGAAGGATTCGAAAGCGCTGAGCATTTTCAGGGTTCTCCAGGCCGCTCCTGGGCCTGCAAAACCTTCCTTCGTACAGAAATAGACTATTCTACATGCCTGGGTGCAACCAAAGCCGGGTTCCTTGAGGGGACAAACTGGAGATGCTGCAATAGCATATTACCTCTAATGCCAAGGGGTTTTGAAATAGGGCCCTGGTCAGAGTTCCGGAAGTGCTTTTTTCGTATCTCGTGGCAGGTGCATTTTTTGCGTCATGTGCAAAATTTGCATCTGTCTCATGTGCAAAATTTGCACATCATGTTCACTGTTCGAAAGTTTTTATGATTTCAAGCGCAGCAGGGATAAAATGAACTAGTGCCCATCCAGAAATCTTCACTGGATGTCCAATGGGCGGCACTAAAGCCCAAGCTTGCTGCTATGGGCTGTCTCGTGGCTATGTGCTGACAGGAATTACAAACGGGTTGGTCTGAAAAAAGACAAAAAAAGAAGGCCTTCTTCTAGGAGGTATCAGAAGGCCTTCGGGGAGAGGAGGGTTGGGAGGGATAGGGAGTTTTTGCTGTGTTTATTTTTTATGTCGCAATCTCTGTGCCAACCTTGGCTTTGCTGTGTTATTGCAAATTTAAAAAGTATAGCTGCATGTGGCGTGCCACTTATTTGCCCTCTGCGTATTTTTTTAATTTATATTGTAATGCCCTCAAAGAAATACCAAGGATATCAGCAGCTTTCTTCCTGTGACCCTTGGTTTCCTCAAGGGTTTTCTCGATTGCTTCCCTTTCAATTTCTTCCAGCCTCTTGAGTTCCATTCCCTTATTTATTTTTCCAGTGGCGCCCTGGGAGGCGGGCCTATTGTCCATCTCGATAAAGGACAGGTCAGCCAGGGTTAATTCTTTTTGGGCTCTGTCTGCCAGTATCACTGCCCGTTCAATGGCATTGAAAAGCTCCCTGATATTGCCTGGCCACTGGTAATCCATCATACGTTCCATTGCCACGTCCTGGAATCTCTCCACCTTTTTCCCAACCCTGGCAGCAATATCCTTCAGCAGGTAGGAGCTGATAATCTTTATTGCCTCCCTCCTCTTTCGAAGGGGTGGAAGCTCAATGGGAAAGACGTTCAGCCTGTAATAAAGATCTTCTCTGAAGCTCTTTTCCTTTATCTTCATTTTAAGGTCACGATTGGTTGCTGCCAAAATCCTGGCATTTGTAGTCAGGGTTACGGTTCCCCCAACCCTTTCAAAGGCCCTTTCCTGCAATATTCTGAGAAGCTTTGCCTGGGAAGAAAGTGGCATTTCTCCTATTTCGTCGAGAAATATGGTGCCGTCCTGGGCCATTTCAAATTTGCCTCTCTTGGTCTTCACAGCCCCAGTGAATGCCCCCTTTTCGTGCCCGAAAAGCTCTGATTCGATAAGGGTCTCGGGCATGGCTGCACAGTTCAATTCCACAAATGCCCCCTGCTTGTTGCTCAATTTGTGGATTACCTTGGCAATTAGGCTCTTTCCAGTGCCGCTTTCTCCGTGAAGAAGGACTGTCGCCTCGGTATCCGCCACTCTCTGGATCTGGTTCCATGTGTTTTCCATTCCTGCGAAGATGACATTGTTGGGTGGCAGTCCGCCATCGAGCTGCTGCTCCCAGCCCTCGTTGGTGTTTATAAGGGCCTGGCGTTCCAGTACCTTTTCCACCGAAATCCTGAGTTCATCCGGATTTTTTAACGGCTTTGTAAGGTAGTCGATAGCGCCACACTTCATGGCAGCAACGGCATTTTCCACTGATGCAAATGCTGTCAGCATTATGAAATCTGTTTCCGGCCTTTCTGCCTTGATCTTCTCCATCAGTTCGATTCCCGATATTCCAGGCATCTTTAAATCAGTAATGACAAGGTTGGGTTCAAAGCCCGGGATGACTGCCAATGCCTCTTCTCCGCTGTATACGCCCCTGACCTGATATCCCTCCTTCTTGAGAATCCTCGAGAGGAGAAGTACCAGTGATTTTTCATCGTCTACTACCAGTATTCTGAAATCCTTTTTTTCCATAAGTACGTTAAATACTCGCTCTCCCGTTCCTGTACAAGGAACCACTCTGTCAAGTCTGTTCCTTTTGTAAAATTCCTGCTTTATAAATTAGTTAGCATATCTTATCCTATCAAGTTCCATGGAATGTCTTTTTTTCATAAATCCAAGAGCTGGTTCTGGCTCAGGGGAACAGCTGGCAATGGAAATAGAATCATTTCCTTTTCCAGTAGCTGTTTCCAAGCAGGTTGTATTCACTGATCCTGCCAGACTCAGTGCACAGGTGCATTCTTGTGCCACCCGCAAGGACCTGGTGATTATCTGTGGGGGGGATGGGACTATAAACAAGATAGTTTCCCTGCTGGTACATTTTCCCAGGCCACCAGTCGTTGCCTTCATCCCTCTGGGCACGGGGAATGATCTTGCCAGAAGTACAGGGTGGTTGAACAGCTGGAAAAGGCTGGGACTTCATGGCCTTTATCATGCTATCAGCAGGTCAGAAACCGGCACCCTGGACACCTGGAAACTTGTTCTCCATGAGCCCGGAGGACAAGTGGAGCAGGTCTTTGTATCCTATGCAGGTTTTGGTTGTGATGGACGGATCTGCAGAAATTTTTCCAGTTTGGAACATCTTTCAAGCCGTCTGCCAGCACCTTCAAGCATTAAAAAAATCTTCTATGTCCTGCCTGGTTTCAAGGTCATGTTTCAGGAAATGACCGCCAGAAAATATTTCCTAACGGATGACAGGTATCCTTATCCTGCAATGGCCAATGACAATGCTTTTAGCCAGATTTTGTTCCTGAATGCACCATCCTATGCAGGAGGTGTAGTGCAGGCAGAAAACGTGAATTTTTCAGACGGTAAACTCGACGTTATGGCATTCAAAAGCTGTCTTGCATATTTCCTGTACATGCTTTGTGGCAGAATCCGGAAGTTTAGGCCTGGCCTCTCTGTCCGGGATCATTACAGGTTCAAGGTATTGCTGGATGCCTATTACCAGGTTGATGGCGAAGCCATGGGCCGGGCACCAACAGGTAGTACCGTGGTCATTGGCCACGAAAGGGTGCTGCCTTACCTGAAGCCGCTGGCTGATGATATGTGTCGTAACCTTCTTGCTTCTTGGAAGAGGAAAAGCAATAGAGCGCCGGAGGGTGCTGTAAATCCTGCAATAACGTAAAAGTCTCTTTTGGACGATGAATATCTTAAGACACCTGGAGCCAAACGGCATCCCATTCATATCTTTTTACAGGAGACCTTTATGGAACGACGCAAATCGCCGCGTTACCCGGTTTATCTGAGAGTATATTTTCCCGAGCATGATTTGTGGGGCTACACCAGGAATATATCCATAGATGGCTGCTTTGTAGAGACAAAGGAGCCGATAGCAGAGGGCTTTCTGTCTGACCTTTTGCTGGAACTTCCCGTAGTAGGCTGCGTATTGCTCAAGGGCTATATTCATCATTCAGGTGAAAAAGGAGATGGTGTGGGCATGCAGTTCGTCCAGGTGCGTTTTGCCCCTGATCAGTCAGACTATTATTCCTTTTATGCAGAATTTTTAAAATTAATGCCGCAACTGGAAAAACTCAGGAGCGATTATCTGGACATGGTTCAAAAGGGTCTCCTGAAGCTCCAGACTCTCCCCAAACAGGACAAAAAATAGGGCCTTTCAACAAGACGGGCAAAATTCAATGGATGTTTTCAGCTTTCAGCCCCTGGCGCATTCCCAGTATTTGACGGGTGTAGTGATTTTTGTTCTGGGGTTGTGCATAGGAAGCTTTCTCAATGTCTGCATTTACAGAATGCCGGAAAACCGTTCTGTAGTCACCCCGCCGTCAGCATGTCCAGACTGTGGCCACAGGCTGAGATGGTGGGAAAACATTCCTGTCCTCAGCTATCTCTTGCTTAAAGGCAAATGCTCAGGATGTGGAACGAGAATTTCCATCCAATATCCGCTTGTAGAGTTGCTTACGGCCATTCTGGGCCTATCTCTCTGGTTCAAGTTTAGACTCTCCACCCAGTTTCTTATCATGTTCGCCTTTTCCTGCAGTCTGATAGTTGTCACATTTATAGATCTTGCGCACAGGATTATTCCTGACATGATTTCCATTCCGGGAATAGCAGCAGGAGTTCTGGCCTCTTATTTTCTGCCCGGCATGGATATATGGGACTCCATTTTGGGGGCCCTGGCAGGTGGAGGAATACTTTATCTTGTGACATGGGGCTATTACCTGGTTACCAAAAAGATTGGCATGGGAGGCGGAGACATCAAGCTTCTTGCCATGATTGGTGCATTCCTGGGCTGGCAGGCAATACCGTTCGTGGTGTTTTTCAGTGCGGTAATAGGCTCAGTAATAGGAATCGCTTACATCCTTGTCAGCAGCAAGGGCAGGGATTTCCAGATTCCCTTCGGTCCCTTTCTGGCCCTGGCTGCTGAAATCCAGATCCTTTTCGGAGAAAGAATCCTGGAGTTCTATCTGTCCGGTTTTTCCAATGTCTCCTGATTACCGATAAGGAAATATGATCATAGTTTTTCAGGAACGGACAGAAAACTGCCATGCACGTTAAAAAAGTTCTCGTTGTAGATGATGAATATGAGATCAGGGGCCTGATAGCCAGCTATGTGGACCGAATGGAGGGTTACGAGGCAAGTCAGGCCAAAAATATGGAAGAGGCCTTGGCCCTGGCCTCCAGGAATGACTTCAAGCACATAGTCTGTGACTATTTTCTCGGCCCTGACGGCCGGAAAGATGACCACCCTGTGGATACGGCTGTGGATTTCCTCAAGAAGGCCAAGGCTGCAGGCGTGACATCAAATATTATTGTCATGTCAGGCAAGGCTGAAGTTGATATGGCCATAGAGGTGACCAACCTTGGCGCCGTTGACTATCTGGCCAAGCCGGTTTCATTTTCCCAGCTCCAATTCGCATTCAAGAGGGCTGAAGAACGGGAAAAGCTCTACAAGGAAAACGTAAAGCTTAAGCGCCAGGTAGAAGAACGTTATTCCTTCTCAAGAATAGTTGCGCGCAGCCCTGAGATGGAGCGCATTTTCGAGGTGATAGAAAAGGTCAAGGATTACAAGACAACAGTGCTTGTTACAGGTGAAAGCGGTACCGGTAAGGAGCTCGTGGCCAGGGCACTTCATTTCAACAGTATTAGAAAACATGCCCCCTTTGTGGCAGTAAACTGTGGGGGCATACCTGAAAATTTGCTTGAGAGCGAACTTTTCGGTCATGTAAGGGGCGCATTTACCGATGCTGTCAAATCAAAGAAGGGCCTTTTCGTGGAAGCAGACAGTGGAACCCTGTTCCTCGATGAGATAGGAGAGCTTCCTCTTTCCCTGCAGGTGAAATTGCTCAGGGTCTTGCAGGAGCAGGAGATCAGGCCGGTTGGAGACAACAGGATAATCAAGGTGGATGTGCGAATAGTAGCTGCCACTGCCAGGGATCTGGGAGATCTGGTCCGAAAGGGGAAATTTCGCGAGGATCTCCTCTACCGGATAAATGTTCTGACTATTGTAATTCCCCCTCTGCGGGAGAGAAAACAGGATATACGGTTGCTGGTTTCCCATTTCATTGAAAAATACAACAAGGTCATAAAGCCCAAAAAGGTTACAGGTGTTAGTCCGGAGGCCATGCAGCTTCTTATGAATTACAGATGGCCGGGAAACGTACGGGAACTGGAAAATATCATTGAACGCGCCCTGGTTCTTACGGAACACGAAACTATTCAATTAGAAGACCTGCCACCCAATGTTCAAATAATGGACCCGGAAGGCGGGAGGGCGTCTGAAGGATTCATGCCGACCCATAACGGTCTTTCCATCAAGAAAAACACAAAGATTCTGGAGAAAAAACTGATAAATCTTGCCTTGGCAAAGACCAAGGGCAACAAGACCCAGGCATCCCAGCTGCTGGAAATCAGCCTGCCGGCACTTCTTTACAAGATGAAGGATTACCAGGTGGTTTCCGGACAATAATCAAAAAGGCGGATTTCCTTTGAAGGGAGCATTTCCCGTCTGTCCTAATAGCCAGTGTCCATCCAGAAATAGGCGATTTTGTTCGAGGACAAGGCGCAAGGAGGCGAAAAAGCGCAGTGTACTTGGCGTACATGAGCATTTTTCGCCGACGAGCAACGCAGTCATCGGGCAAAAGGGCCATTTATGGATGGACACTAGATAACAAAAAGGCAACAAGTCCCTGCTCCCGCACGTGCAGGGACTTGTTTGCCTTAACTTTCCGGGAGTATCCCCTGTTTGCCCCCATAGGCTGAGGACGAGCATTTCTTTCAAGATTCACCAACAGCCGCTGTGCGGGCTACATACCCTTTCTGGATACATACTTGGACAATCTTACCAACTCAAGTGCGGCCAAACCTGGCTTCCCCTTGGTGAAATCTTGAAAGAAACTGCTCGTTCCTTCCCGAAGCCGTCGATTCATAAGCATTCTGGAGAAAAGGTAAAGAACCTATCCCTTCTTTGGATAAGTGAACGGGACAAATAGGGCATGCTCCCTAACTTTTCTTACCCTCCTACCACACCAGCCATCTTGAAGATAGGCAGGTACATGGCGATGATGATAGAACCTATTGTTCCTCCCAAAAAGACGATCATGAAGGGTTCAATCATGCTTGTCAGCCCGTCTACCGCCGTATCGACTTCCTCGTCATAAAAGTCTGCTATCTTGTTGAGCATGCTGTCAAGGGCACCTGTAGTTTCGCCAACGGAAATCATCTGGACAACCATGCTTGGAAAGACCCCGCTTTCCAACAGCGGCTGTGCTATGGAGCGACCCTCACTGATGCTCGCCTTCACGGCACGGATTGCGTTTTCAACAATTTTATTGCCAGCGGTTCCTGCTGCGACATTAAGGGCTTCTATAATGGGAACGCCGCTGTTGATCAGTGTGCCCAATGTCCTTGTGAATTTGGCAACAGCAACCTTTCTTATGAGAGAGCCGAAGATCGGCGCCTTGAGCACCAGCCTGTCTATAAGAAGTTTGCCTCGATCTGTTGCGTAAAATTTCTTGAAGGCAATAAAAAGAAAACCAAAAAAGCCCAGTATTGCAAGAATATATGATTTAATAAAGTTTGATACGTTTATAACAATTTGGGTTGGAGCAGGAAGCGCGGAGCCAAATTCAGAAAACATCTTGGCAAAGACTGGTATTACGAATATGAGTATGATGCCCAGGACCACAGCTGAAATAGCCAGAACAATTGTTGGGTAGGTCATGGCACTTTTTACCTTTGCCTTCAGTGCCTGTGCCTTTTCCATGTAGTCTGACAGCCTTCTCAAGACCTCGTCCAGAATACCGCCTATCTCGCCGGCAGCTACCATGTTTCTATATAGCCTGTCAAAGTGCTTGGGATATTTTTTCAGGGCATCTGCAAAGGTTGATCCGCTTTCCACCTCTGTTTTGATGTCAATCAACATCTTTTTGAATGTCGGGTTCTCCTGCTGGTTGCCCAAGATATCAAGGCCCTGTACCAGTGGAAGGCCTGCATCAATCATGGTGCTGAGCTGCCTAGTAAAGATTACTATGTCCTTGGTTTTTACCTTGGGTTGAAGGAAAGAAACATTTTCCAACAGGTCCTTGGGTTTTTTCTTGAGCTTCTTCAGTCGAATCTTTTTTCTGGAAAGAAGCAGGCGTGCAGTACGTTCATCCTGAGCTTCGATTTCTCCCTTAGTGGTAGCACCGGAGGCATCCGCACCAACCCAGACATAAACAGGCATTTTTGAACTCCTCTTTGAAACT
>QOAL01000029.1 GCA_003978135.1 Thermodesulfatator sp. | reverse complement strand
GTTCGGATTCTGCAGTGTCTTTCTGATGCTCTTTGGCAGATTCCCCTGAAGGCTCTTCTCTTTCTTCTTGGGGAACTGATCTCTGGATAACATCCTCTTCGGGAGGCGGTTCTTCTGTTTTTGCCCTGGCAGTCGTCTCCTGCTCTTCCTCAAGAGGTCTTGCTGTGATCCTGGCCTTCCTGCCTCCCAGTCCGAAGAGCCCGGTTGAACCCCGGGTGATGATGTCTATTTTTAGATTTTCCCTGGGGCAGTTAAAATATGTGCAGGCAGCTTCGATCGCCTTTTCTACTGTCTTTTCAGAAAATTCCTTGGGTTCGCTATTTTTAGTCATTTTCTTGTCCTGTATTCGGGCAACTTCAATGTTCCTGGCGTTAGTCTGTAAATTTGTTAACGTAATATTGCTGGACGATTGACAGAATATTGTTGACCAGCCAGTAGAGAACCAGGCCACTTGGAAAATTAATGAACATAAAGGTGAACACCACGGGCAGAAGTTGCATCATTTTGGCCTGGGTGGGATCCAGGGAAGATGGACTCATCTTCTGCTGGAAGTACATGGAAGCACCCATGAGCAGTGTCAATACAGGTATTCCACCCAGCATGGGGATATCTACTCCGGGTATCATCAGCCTGTCTGGTGCTGAAAGGTCGTTTATCCAGAGGAGAAATGGCGCATGCCTAAGCTCTATGGCCTGCAGGAGCACCTTGTAGAGGGCAAAGAAAACAGGTATCTGCAACACCATGGGAAGACATCCGCTCATGGGATTTACCTTGTAGGTCTTATAGAGCTGCATGAGCTCCTTGTTCATGCGCTCCTTGTCATCCCCGTATTTTTCCTTGAGCTTTTTGAGCTTGGGCTGAAGCTTCTGCATGGTTTTCATGGACTGGGCGCTTTTATGTGCCAGTGGCCAAAATGCTATCTTGATGGCAACGGTTAGTAAAATTATGGCCCATCCATAGTTGTGTATGTATTTGTAAAAGAAATTCAATACATAGAGCAAAGGTTTTGCAATAGGGTCAAACCATCCGAAATTTATCGCCTTTTCCAGGTTGTGGCCTACTTCTTTTAGCCTGTTTATCTCCTTGGGACCAAAATAGAGATTCATCTTGCAGAATCCCAGGGAACCGTTTGCCAGGGCGCCCTGATTAATGGCATGGTTAAGGCTGCTCTGGGTAGTACCTTGCTTGTCAAGCCTGGTGATTATCAGCTTCCATGGTCCCTGGGTAATTTCCGGTATTACTGCCATCATGAAATAGTTGTCGCCATAGGCAAGCCAGTCCATGTTGCCAATATATTCATGGTGCTCTCCCGGTTCCTTCAGGGTGACCTCTTTAAGACCTTCCTTGGCAGAATGGTAGGATGGGCCGGAGAATACATAAGTGGTGGATTCCTTGTAAGGCCTGTTATAAAGAAAAAGGGTGTAGTCATTAGCCGCAGCACCGGACAGTTCCATGGCCATTTCCATCCGGTACAGTTCCTTGTGGAAGGTGAAAGTCTTTTTTAGCCGGGCTCCTTCACCAAGGTCGGTTGTAAATATGACCACATCCCTGGTTCTGGGGCCTGTGAGATCTACGCGGTGTTTGTCAGCCTGGAAAAACCTGGTCCTGAGATCCAGGATTCTGCCACTGGTTACCTGTACCCCCAGGGGCAGAATGGGAGGCGAAACATTTACTAATTCCACTCCTGGAGAATCTTCATCCATTGTCTGTCTGTATTTTTTAAGGATAAAGTGTTTGAAGGTAGCGCCATTTTCACTGAGAACTGCCTTGTAATAGGGTGTTTCAATGGTTATGTCTTTTCCCTTTTTGGCAGCAGTTTCAGGCAAGGCTGCCAGTTTTGCCAAAGTCTTTTTCTGGGCAGCATTTTCCGCTTCCTTTTTTACCAGGGGAATTTCTTTTTCTGGATTGACACGGGTGGCATTGGTAACATTCGCACCCGGTGGAGGCGTTATCTGGTTTCCGAAAAAGTATTGAAAGCCCGCAAGTACGGCTATTGAAAGAACTACAGCGAGTAAGGTCCGTGTTTCCATGTCAACTAAAATCCATGTATTCTGTTTCTATCTAACAGCGATCTGGTCAGAAATCATTGGAGAGGGGCCATTTTGTCAGGGGAGGGGATCAAAACCACCTGGATGCCAGGGATGACAGCGGCAAAGTCTTCTAATGGAAAGCCAGAGACCTTTTCCCATTCCGTATTTTCTAAAGGCAGCTTTACTGTAATTGGAGCAGGTCGGATAGAACCGGCATGTGTGTGGCAGAACAGGAGATAACAATACCTGATATGTCCGTATGAAAGCAGTCGCTGTACTGACTCCAAGGTCAGACAGCCTTTTTGTCAGTTTCCTTATTCCTGATCCTATTCTCAATTTTTCTGCCTGCAGTCTGCATGTTTTGCAGCAATTTTTTCCATTTTGTTTCCAGTAATCTTTGCCTAGGCAGAAAAACTATGTCCACGCCCTGTGGGAGTAGATATTGATTGAGTCTGAATAATTCCCTGCACAGTCTTTTTGCACGATTTCTCCTGACTGCATTACCGAACCTTTTTCCCACGCTTATGCCTATCCTTGAATATGGCAGGCCATTTTCCTGGAAAATCAATACAAATTCGGGAAATTTTAAACGTGCGCCCCTTCTGAAAATTTCAGAATAAATCCGCTGGTCAGTTATCCTCCTGGTGGCTGGTAGAGTAAATTTATCCTTTTCCACCCCCGGTTTGCATTCTTCTCAGGCGGACAGCCTCTTTCTGCCCCTGGCCCTGCGTCTTGAGATCACTCTACGTCCTGCCTTGGTACTCATGCGTTTTCTAAATCCATGCGTGCGCTTTCTCTTCAAGTTACTTGGCTGGAAGGTACGTTTCATTTGCTGAGAACTCCTTTTTAAAAATATCTAAATGTGAATTTGAGTATTGGCATTTCTTATACGTTAAAGCCTTAGATGTTTACTAACCAGAAAGGCCCATGTCAAGCTGGGGAAAGTCTGTCAACACAAAAAGGGGATAGTATTTCCTGTTTGTCCCGTTGGCTTTCGTTTTTTCATGTAATTCTTCGCTGCTTGCTTTTTAAAAATTACTTTGGTAGGTTTTCGTCGCTCATGTCTTTTTCTTGTGACAGAACAGCAGGGATGATTCCGTGGTCCGGCATTCTTCTTAGTTTCGTCCCAGGATGCTTGGGTAGCTTCTCACAGGATACCGCATCTATGGCGTTGCCAGAGGTATGAAGTATCGGAAGTACGCCTGTGTGCCCTCTGGCTTGTATCTGGACTATCCTGTGAGCAGATACATGATAACCTGCACGGACTTATTGAGAAATTACCTGCTTGGCTGATAACTCTTTGGTTTTGTTAATTAAAATCTGGGACAGGCCTTCGAAAAAAGTGTTTGTCACATATTTGTCGTGACTGCATTCTTTGGTAGATTTTTTATTTTTTGATTCGGCGCTATTTTTTATTGAAAAATAATTTTGACGTCGTTTAATGGTGTCCAGTGGATGATTAACCAGAAGGCATTAAATTTGCAAAAATTTTTAAATTACATTTCCCTTTCCATCCATTTGTAACCGGGAAATAATAATCAGGTAAACTTTCATGGTATTCGGTGCTCTTTTCGGCTGGCTTTCAAATGATCTGGCTATAGATTTAGGTACTGCCAACACCCTGGTTTTTGTAAAGGGCAAGGGTATTGTCCTTCGTGAACCGTCTGTTGTGGCAGTCAAAAAGGATGTACGTTCTAACAGGGTTCTGGCAGTTGGTAAGGAAGCCAAGATGATGCTTGGCAAGACGCCCGGTAATATTGTAGCCATCAGGCCCATGAAGGACGGAGTGATAGCAGATTTCGAAGTCACCGAGGCCATGCTCCGCTATTTCATAAGAAAGGTGCACAACAGGAGGACATTAGTACGGCCCCGGATTATCATCAGTGTTCCCTCTGGTATCACCCAGGTGGAGAAGAGGGCGGTGAGAGAATCCGCGGAATCAGCAGGGGCAAGAGAGGTCTATCTCATTGAAGAGCCCATGGCGGCAGCCATAGGAGTTGGCCTTCCCATTACCGAGCCCACGGCGAACATGGTGGTAGATATTGGAGGTGGCACCACCGAGGTGGCTGTCATTTCCCTTGCCGGCATCGTCTATTGCAAGTCTGTAAGAGTTGCAGGAGACAGGATGGATGAGGCCATTTTGCAGCATATAAAGCGGCGTTACAGCCTTCTTATCGGTGAGCACACAGCCGAGAACATAAAAATAGAACTGGGAGATGTATTGCCTGAAGCCCCGTATGAAAAGATGGAAATAAAGGGCAGGGACCTGGTTTCCGGCGTACCGCAGACGGTCCAGATTGATTCTTCAGAGATCCAGACAGCCATCTCAGAACAGGTGGAAACCATAGTTGAGACCGTGAAAATGGCATTGGAGCAGACCCCCCCGGAGCTTGCAGCTGATATAGTTGATAAGGGTATAGTGCTTACCGGAGGAGGGGCGCTTCTTAAAAATCTTGACAAGCTTCTCAGGGAAAAAACAGGACTGCCAATAATCATAGCAGACGATCCACTTTCCTCGGTTGTGCTTGGCTCAGGCCAAACCCTTGATAACATAGATGTCTTACGAGAAATCATGATTCATTAGATAGCATCCTTTTGTAAGTGCCTCAAAAACAACAAAAATCCTCCAGAAAGAGAGTCCGGTTTTTTATCTGCTTTGTCCTTTTCGCGGCTGTGATTGCCGGCGTTACCCTGAAACTCAAGACGTCAGATATTGCCTTGCCGGCTGTCATGATGTTCAAGGATACCGGAGGCAAGTTCCAACAGTTTTTTTTCATCCCCTTTTCACGCATAAAAACCCTGTACAAATCATATGCAAACCTGAGGACTGCCAAGGAAGAAAATGAAGTCCTTCGGGCCCGTCTGGCCCAGCTTCAAAATGAGATCAGTGGTTACCGGGAGGCTTTAATAGAGAACCGAAGACTCAGGCAGCTTCTGGATGTAAAGAAACAACAGGAGGGCTATAAGACTGTACTGGCCAATGTAATCGGCTGTGATATTTCTCCATGGAGGGCTGTAGTAGTTATAGATAAAGGTAAGATAGACGGTCTTGCTGCTGATATGCCTGTCCTTTCACAGGCAGGTGTCATCGGCAGGGTTATAGAAGTGGGCATGTCATGCAGCAGGGTAATGCTGGTTACAGATTTCCAGAGCAGGATAGCTGCAATTATCCAGAGGAACAGGGCCCGGGGGCTGCTGACAGGGCAGGGCCGTGAAGGGTGCAGCCTGGAATATGTTGAAAAAGGTGTGGATGTTGAGTCAGGAGACATTGTGATTACCTCTGGCCTGGATGCGGTTTTTCCCAAGGGGCTTCTGCTGGGAGAAGTTGTATCAGTAAAGGCCAGCGACCATTCCAACCTCTTTCAAGATATCAAGGTTAGGCCATTTTCCGATGCCTCAAGGGTGGAAGAAGTGCTTGTCCTCCTGACAGTGTTTCCTGAAGAAGCCAAGAAAAAGTCGTCGCCGGCCAAATAAACTCAAATGACAGATATAATCTGCATACTGGTTTTGGGCTATCTATCCGCTGTATTCCAGTCTGGTGCGGGCTTTTTCTTGCAGGTTGGCTATGTGAGGCCGGATGCAATCCCGGCGCTTATTTGCTGGTTCAGTCTTCGCCAGGAGCTGCCTCAGGGGATTGCCGGCATATTGCTCCTGAGCTTTATTGTTTCCGCATTTTCAATTATACCTTTTTATGTCTTTCCTCTGTCCTATCTTATTGGATATTTAACTGTTAGATATATAGTGTCAAACGTCCTGGAAATAACAAATTGGCAGGTATACCTGCTGGTTGGATTCGTGAGCATTGAAATAATAGTAATTCAGCTTGCTGGCAGCGGAAATGCCGAGCTTGTATGGCCGTGGGGCCTGATTCAGGCCTTGCTCAACATGGCCACTGCGCCCCTGTTCGTATTCTTTTTTGATGGTTTTTTCAAGATCTTGAAAAAGATATCCAGACAGCAGGGAAAGATTTCAGATGGGTAACGGTTCAAAAAAACCGCCTGACACCAAGATCAGGCTGAAAAAATTTGATCAGCCGGAAGATGATTCCAGGGTCAAACTGGTCGTATATGCATCTTGGTTCCTTTTTTGCTGCTTCTGTTTGGTGGGAGCCAGGCTATGGTACCTCCAGGTCATGCAGGGAAAATATTTCAGGTTACTGTCTGAAAAAAACAGCGTTAAATCCATAAGGCTTCAACCATACAGGGGCAATATACTCGACAGGTCTGGCCGCCTTCTGGCTGGAGTGGAACCCAGCTTTAACATTGGAATTGTTTTAAAAGATGCCGGAAATATCGAGGGTCTTCTGTCAAGACTGGAGCCCCTTATAGATGAACCATCCATGAGCGTCAGGATGAAACTGGTGGCGGCAAAAGGCCAGCCTGCCTATCTTCCCGTCATCATAAAAAGGAATGCCGACTGGAAAACAGTGGCAAGGATAGAAGCCAGGCTTTATGAACTGCCTGGGGTGGTAGTGGAGGTGGCGCCTTCCAGGCTATATCCATACGGGAAAATTGCACCGCATCTCCTTGGTTACCTTGCTGAAGTCAGCCTTGAACAGCTCAAAAGCGAAAGGTATTCCCATGCAGTCCCAGGAGATCTTGTAGGTAAATACGGGATAGAGGCAAGATTCGAGCAGGAATTGGCAGGTGAAAGCGGTTACAAGAGGGTAAAAGTCGATGCAAGGGGAAGAATGATCAGGGTGGTGGAAGAGAAGATGCCCAAGTCCGGCCAAGATCTTACACTTACCATAGACCTTGATCTTCAACTTGCAGCAGAAGAAGCCCTTTCAGACCGTCCTGGTGCTGTGGTGGCCCTTGATCCGAGAAATGGCCAGGTCCTGGTGATGGCCAGCAGTCCCAAATTCGATCCTTCCATATTTGCAAATGGTCTAAGCAGGGAGGAGTGGAAGGCCCTTAATGACCCCCTTTATAGCCCCCTGGTAAATAAGGCCATCCAGGGTCAGTACGCCCCGGGATCAACCTTCAAACCCCTTATGGCAGCCGCTGGTTTGAATGAACACGTCATAAACATGCACAGCTCTTTTTTTTGCAGTGGTTCCATGCGCCTTGGCAGGAGGCGTTTCAGGTGCTGGAAAAAAGGAGGGCATGGCCGGACTGATCTCTACAAGGGCCTGGTCCAGTCCTGTGACGTCTATTTTTATAATGTTGGTTTAAAGCTGGGAGTAGACAGAATCTCCAAATATGCCTTTGGTTTTGGCCTTGGAAAAAAGACGGGAATAGACCTTCCTGGAGAAAAATCCGGCAGGGTGCCCACGCGAAAATGGAAATACAGGCGTTACAAGGAGGCCTGGCAGAAGGGTGAAACACTGAATTATTCCATAGGGCAGGGTTTTCTCCTTGTGACACCGCTGCAGCTTTCAAGGATGATGGCAGCCATTGCCAACGGGGGCATACTTTACAGGCCCGAATATGTCCTGGGAGAGCCTGCTGACAGGCAGGGAACCGTGCCTGTTAAACCTGCCATACTGAAGACCATCAGGCAGGTACTTGCCGGGGTGATTGAAGACCCACATGGAACAGCCAGGAGATGCCGGATTCCTGGTATAAGGGTGGGGGGCAAAACCGGCACTGCCCAGGTTGTCAGGCAGGTAAAGCGAAAACAGGATGAAAAGATGGCCTGGAAGTTTAAGGACCATGCACTTTTCATTGCATTTGCTCCTGTGGATGATCCCCAGATAGCAGTTGCGGTTATTATAGAACACGGAGGGCATGGAGGATCTGCTGCTGCCCCGGTAGCCAGAGCAGTGATAGAAAGGTGGCTGCAGTTGAGAAGCCCGAAACCGTCCTCCTTTCTTGAGCGAACTGCTTCTGTCTCCAGCATGTATCGGGAGAGGCCCGATGTTTGATAAGAGATTTCTTGAAAATATCGACTGGCTTTTTCTCCTGAGTTTTTTCCTGATAATGGTAATGGGGTTTGTAAATCTGTGGAGCGCCAGTGCTGCTGCAGGCTACCCGTTTCAGTGGAAACAGCTTCAGTGGTATGTTGTAGGAACCGTTTTCATGTTTGGCGCCATGGCTTTCGATTACAGGAAACTGGCTTCCTACTGGGTGCATATATATGTTCTTACGGTCATCATGCTCCTTCTTGTGATGTTTGTGGGAAAAAGCGTTTCAGGATCACAGCGATGGATTTCCCTTGGCTTTTTCAATCTTCAGCCTTCCGAGCCTGCCAAGCTGCTCATGGTCATTGTCATAAGCAGTTTTTTTGCCAGGGATGAAAAGGAGCAGTATGGAATCCTGGACCTGTGGAAACCCACCCTTCTGGTTATTATTCCTGTGGCACTGATAGTGAAGCAGCCTGATCTTGGCACGGGACTACTGGTCCTGGGGGTGTTTGCATCCCTGGTTTATTATGCCAGGCTGAAATGGACCTCGTTTCTCATTATCCTGGGTGCTGCCCTGGCATCCTTTCCGCTTTTATGGAAATTCATGAAGCCGTACCAGAGAAAGAGGGTGGAGATATTTCTAAATCCCGAATCCGATCCCTTTGGCGCAGGATGGCACATACTCCAGTCCAAGATAGCAGTAGGTTCCGGACAGATCCTCGGGAAGGGCTTCATGAAAGGTACCCAGGCCCAGCTCAATTTCCTGCCTGAAGTGCATACGGACTTTGCCTTTTCAATATGGTCAGAAGAGTGGGGCTTTGCAGGGGCATTTGTACTCGTGGGCATCTATTTTTTCTTCCTTTCCCGCTGTCTTTATATAGCCCAGAATGCCAAGGATCGCTTCGGTTCTTTTCTGGTTTTTGGTATTACAGCCATGATTTTTTGGCAGGTACTCATCAACGTATGCATGGTGCTCGGGTTGATGCCTGTGGTGGGGATTCCCTTGCCCTTGGTCAGTTATGGCGGTTCCTCGGTCTTGACAACAATGGTTGGTGTGGGTCTAATTATGAATGTCTGGCTCCGCAGGTCGGTTTTCCAGAGAAAAGAGGTGAACCAGTCAAGGCTTGGTTACGGGCACGTATCTTCTGGCCTCACGGGTTGAACTGCTGGAGCATGATTAATAAGTGGGGGTGTAGCTCAGCTGGGAGAGCGCCACGTTCGCAACGTGGAGGCCGCCGGTTCGACCCCGGCCATCTCCACCATTCTTGACTTTTCCACTTCCTTCAGGGTTCATCTTGAATTGTCAGAATTAAGGCCTCAAATCAGTTATCAAAGATGGTTTGGCATGTACGTCAGACCCTTTCTTTTAAATGCAGGGGAGGGTTCTTCTGCAGTAGGGCTTAAAATAGTTCATAGCCAGAGGGTGCGGCATGAAACAGTCAGCATAGGCCGGGATCTGGATCTGGAAGGCCATGCGCTGTTTCTTGCAGAGTTGGCAGGGCTTTTTCACGATATTGGCAGATTTGAGCAGTTCAGGCAATTTGGCACCTTTGTGGATGCTCAATCGGTAGATCATGCAGCTGTCGGCTGCAAGGTGCTCAAAAGGGAAGGTGTACTCAATGACCTGGCTTCAGAAGACAGATCTGTCATACTGGATGCCATCTATTATCACAACAAGCTTGCTGTTCCTGAATCATTCCGTGATCTCAGGCTCTTGCTCAGTCAGTTGGTAAGGGATGCTGACAAACTGGATATCCTGAGAGTCTTTGATGAGGTCCGTGAGAAGGGTTCAGGTACCGAGACAGTAAATCTGGGTCTTCCGGAGTGCCCCGATATATCCCCGTCTGTCTTTCGTGAATTCATGCAGGGAGATGTAGTAAGGTTTAAGAATATCAGAACATCTGCGGATTTTCTTGTCATGAGACTCAGTTGGCTCTATGATATCAATTTCCAGCCCACCCTTAAAAGGATAATTGAACGGGGATATATTAAAAGGATGGAACAACAGATCCCAGACGGCAGGGTGCGGGAACAGATTTTTCACAGATTAAAAAGATATCTTTCAGAAAGGATGTCTGCCTGATATCTGTCTGCACCCGGGCATACGGATATGCTACCTCTTGATAAAACACAGTTCCGCTTCAAAATGCGTGACCGGTCAGATTTGAAAACATGAACAAAAAAAAGGCTACCTTGTATAATATCCTCTTTGTTCTCGTGGCAGCCGGGCTGTTGATTTTTCTCCTCAATGCCCCGCCGGAAACCACGGTAAAACTGCCAAGGGACAAGGATCATATCTCCTTTTACGACATGCCCAGAAAAGAGGCTGAAAAGCACTGCTCCAAGTGTCATGGAGAAGAGGCCGGAAATCCTCTTCCCAAGAATCACCCGCCAAAATATCGTTGTCTTTTCTGTCATAAACTTACCAGGCCCTCATAATTTCCTGGTCCATGGTTTTAAATGGAACTCTGGTTCACTGAAAAACACACTCCTGCAGCAGGAATCACGCTTAAATGCAAGAAGACACTATTCAGTAGCAGGTCGGAAATCCAGCAGATAGACATAGTGGAAACAGAAGATTTTGGCCGGATGCTCCTGCTGGACGGCCTGGTTATGACCACTGAACGGGATGAATCCTTTTATCATGAAATGCTTGTTCACCCTGCAATGAATGTGGGCTCCATGCCTCAGGGCCAGGCTCTTGTCATTGGCGGAGGAGATGGAGGGGCAGTGAGAGAGCTTGCCAGGTATCCAAGCCTTGAAGGCATTGTGCTCTGCGAGATAGATCCAATGGTGGTGGAAGTAAGCCAGAGGTACCTGCCTGGAATTTCCTGTGCCCTTTCCGGCAATGAAAAGCTGGAAATAATCTATAAGGATGGTGTGGAATATGTTGGACAGACCAGCCAAAGATTCGACAGGATATTCGTGGATTCCTCTGATCCTATAGGTGCTGCTGAGGTGCTGTTCACTGCCGGATTTTATTCCAGATGTTATTCAGCTCTTTCGGAAAACGGGATCATGGTGGTGCAGAGCGAATCTCCTGTCTATCATCTTTCCATAATGAAACAGATCAAAAAAGCCCTTTACCAGGCAGGCTTTTCCAGGGTTCTTTTTTATACCGGCCCTGTTCCCACGTATCCAGGTGGCTACTGGTCATGGGCCTTGGCCTTAAAGGAAGATATGAAGGAAACGATGGCGCAGCAAAATTTGCCACCAGAGCAAAAACAGAAGCTTAATTTCTTTACCCTTGAGATGATCCCTGGTTGTTTTGTTCTGCCGGCGTTTGTGAAAAGAGCTCTAGTGTCGCGTCAAACATGAAATGTTGTAAGATTGCGCAGTGTTTTTTTGGGGCATGCAAGGCGCGGATTGAGGAGCATAATGGATTATGTGAGTCAATCCGCAACAATGCAGGCGCAAAAAAAGACAAATAAGA